>JBHPHA010000011.1:0-35011 GCA_042569905.1 Patescibacteria group bacterium | reverse complement strand
AAGGATGAAAAAAATTTAACGCTGAAATTTCGGAGCAATCTGGAGATTTTAGTTTTCTTGAAAAAATTGGACTCAAAAAAAATTCTAAGGTTATTCTAGTGAAACCACAAACTTTTATGAACAGGTCTGGTGAGTCTACTCAAAAAATAATACATTTCTATAAAGCCACTACTGAAGACATCATTGTTATTCATGACGACCTTGATCTACTTATCGGAAAATCGAAAATATCCCAAGAATCCTCTGCAGCTGGTCACAATGGAGTTCAAGATATCATCAATAAACTAGGGACAAAAAAAATCACCCGTTTACGTATCGGAGTTGAAATCGAAGAAGGGCGCGAAAACAGAAAAATTCCAGGTCAAAAATTTGTCCTACAAGACTTCTCTGAAACTGAACGACAAAAAGCTCTTGACTCAGCCATAGAAATTTACAATTCACTAGAATAGAAATTACCCAACAAAAAAAGCTCTCGAAAACACATTGGTTTTCGAGAGCTTTACTATCCAACTCTCAATTTACGCTATTTTTTTTCATCCTTATCATTAGGACCATTAAAGATTTTCTCAATTAACTCAAATAAGATCCTCGTGTCTCCCATTGGGTCTCTAAGCGATGCACCCACGTTGTCTTTACTTGGCTCATTACCAAACCTCTCCTTCCCGGCCTTAGCACCAGCCTTAGCTGCAGACACAAGAGCATCAAACAAATCAGAGGGATTCTCCATAATCTTTCTTAGTTTTTCATCCAGCTCCTTATCTCCAATTACAAAGGAGGGGCTCATCCTCTTTAGCTTTTCATCTAAATCTTCATCTCCAGTTACAAAGGGAGACTCATTCTTCGCAGTATCTTTTACGCCCTGCACCAAGTCATTGAGCAAGGTCATTATTGTTTCAGTAAAAGCTCCCATATCCTCATGCATTTTTTCATCAGCCTCACCACCCTCAGCAGAGGAACTAGATTTAGCTGAGCATGGACCGTCAGAGTCATCATTTTCCTTTCTTTCAACCGACTCCGTCAAATCACAAAGACTAGAGAACACCTCACTAAGCGCATCAACTACTCCCGCAGTTTCATCACTGCGACTCATACCTGAACCCGCACGACTTGTATCACCCGAATCTTCCGTATCATCATTAGAATCAGATTCAGAAGTCTCAGGCTCCGATTTAGGCACATCAGCTTTTGCTCTTAGTGCTTTTCCAATAGTTAAAAAGCAGTCCGATAGTTTTCCCTTAGCATCCTCAGTCAAATCCTTAAGATCATCAGCTACATCCCTGAAATCATCTGCGATGGCAGAGCCCAGATCACTCATCTCTCGCATATACGGTTCAAGAATCTCCTTGATATCGTCGACAATTCCTCTCCTATCCCCTGATTCCAGCCTATTTATTATTGCATCAAGATAATCCTCAGGAACATTGTATTCCTTCATAACTTCTCGCACTCGTTTGCGACCTTCGGAACGCTCATTTGATTTAGAGTATTCGTAAATTATTTTCCCGACAATAATGCCTACTGCAATTAACGGTAATCCCATTTTCACTTCTCCTAAAATAAAGATTGATAAATATAAAAAAACTAAACTTCAACAGTAACATTATCAGAAAAACCTTTGTTTGTCAATGCTTTTTTAATCTAAATCATTCACTAGACTTATTATCTTAGAAAATTAAAATCTCCCGAGAATATGTTAATTCTCGGGAGATTTATCACTATCATTACTCTTCGGGATCTGCACCAGATTCACTTCCTGTTTCTTCATTCTCATCGAGAATGCCATAGAATCCATCAAACTCATTTTCATCAAATCCCTGATCAACTGGCTTTATTCCCTTTTTCTCCATAGCCTTCCTGCCGAGAGTAAAAAGCGCACGAGAAGTAGCTTCGCGCCCTTCCATTCCTGCCATTTGACCGATCTCTTTTCCGATTGCATCTCTGAGTCCAGCCATTTCTCGAGGATACGGCCTTAGGATCTCCTTAGCCTCATCAATAAAGCTCTCAGGATCTTTTTCCGCATAAGCTTTCATAACTGCCTCAGCCTCAGCAATCGGAACCCCGAACTCATTCAAAACCATCGCAAGATTAACTTTACCCTCACTTCTTTCATTGGACCTACCCATATAATAAGTCACAGCATGACTTACCACTAACCCTAAAATCCTTATCACTACAGGAAAAGCCATCTTCAATCCCCCCCCCTATACGTACATTATTAAAAGTACTGCGTTTCAATTGAAATGCTAGCAGAAAAAAGCCATCATTGTCAATCACCATCACCTGCGTTCTATTTTCAAAATTAATTGACTTAACTTTAAATAGGTATTTAAATTAATCTCATTTGCTACCAATACACATAACAGCTTCATCTGAAAATAAAAAATCGGAGTGATTTTTTAATCAACCCCGATCCTACCATTAACCAACTACAGTTCACATTCCAAAATAAAAATTCAAATTAGTCACATACTACCACGCTCTAGAGCGTGGTAGTATGTGACGTTTTTCATTTATTAGAACAATGGAATAAAAATCCATCCCAAAACCGCTACCATCGCCAATGCAATCAATACCTGAACCTTATCCACTTTCATACTCCCTGCTTTTTTTAATAAAAACTACTTTTACCTGATTTAATATATTACCATAAGTAAAAAGATTTGTCAATAAAAAAACAAGGTTAATATATTATATCAACCTTGTTACGTGCACAAACTTAACTATTCGTGTTTTTTATTAAATTCATCGATATGCTGTAGGTATTTGGGATTAAATGCAGATCTTCTGATGTTTTGAAGCAGCTCTCCAAAAACAGGCGATGCTTTAATACTCGTTCCTGCTTTTGCCCACCCCAAATTTTCATCAAAAACCACCTTAGCGCCTTTACCACTATCCATATCCTTGGATCCATTAGTATAGTATTGAGAAATTGCAATAATACGACTTCCCAAAAAAATTGCTTCCTCTAAGTCATGAGTCACAAAAAGAATTGTCATTCCAAATTCCTCCCACAGCTCCGTCACAAAAACTTGCATCCTCTCTCTTGTTCCAGGATCAAGCGCACCAAATGGCTCATCCATCAAAAGAATCTTGGGTTTCATAATCAATGCTTGAGCAATAGCTGATCTCTGTCGCATTCCACCAGAAAGCTCGTGAGGATATTTATCAGCGTGCTCTACTAATCCAACCCTATCAAGGTAAGACATGGCTTCCTTCATAATCTCTTTTTTATTCTTACGCCATCTCCAGTACCCATTTACCAACTGCGGACCCAGCAAAACATTATCCATAACCGTAAGGTACGGATAGAGTGAATATTTCTGATAAACAACACCTCTTGAAGGATCCGCAAAGCCAATCTCCTTATTATCAATCTTGATAGTACCAGAAGTAATTAGTTCCTGACCTAATATCAACTTAAGTAATGTCGTTTTACCGCAACCACTTGGACCAACGACAGTTATAAAATCCTGAGGACTAATTCTAAGACTAATCTTATCAAGGATTTTCTTGTCACCGTATTTTTTCACAATTTCACTAATAACAATCATATTTACATCCTCCCTACTTAGATTCCAAATACCAAGAATATTTCCACTGCATTATTTTTTTCAAGATCCAAAACATCAAAAAGCCAAGAATAGTCATCCATAGAACATAGGGAATAATAACATCCATTGCACGCCCCCTACGCATAAGAAATATTCGATAACCCAATCCATGCGAAGACAATATAATCTCCGATGAAATTAAAAAAATCCACGCTGGACCAAGAGAAATTATTGTTGCTTCAATGAGCCTTGGAATTACTTGAGGTAAAACAATCCTGAAAATCCACTGATATGTAGAAGCTCCTAAAGTAAAAGCCTTTACAAGTTGCTGCCTCGGAATGTCCCTCACAGCTGTCCTAATACTGAGAGTGATGACAAAAAATGTGCCAATAAAAATCAATACAATTTTACCCATCTCATCAGCACCAAACATAATCAATAAAATTGGCAAAATTGCCAATGGCGGAACAATAGAGCAAAAAGTCACAAAAGGAAATAACAATGCATTCATTCCAGGGAAAACCCCCATAATAATACCTATTGTCAATCCCCCTAACATTGCCAGTCCTAGTCCACCACCAATTCGCTTAAGACTAGCAACAGTATCCTCAAGCAATTGATATTCATCTCTTATCTCATCTTTTTCAGAAAACAATCCCTTTGTAGTCTTCACTATCTTTGAAATAGAAGGTGAAAGCTTATTACTTGGATTCTTTTTTAATTCATTGCTAGACCAAATATGATAAACACCTACGGACAGCAAAAAAGGGATCATGAATAAAATAATTACCATAAACCTATTTGGCTCCGCATTAACACCCAAAAAAATAGGACGTTTCATCTTAGACCTCCATTAATATTTATTATTAAGTTTTCAAAAGACATCACCTCTCATCACATCAAGGCAAATATACCTACATTATATTCAATATAAATATATTTGCATTTTTGTAATAAATAAGCACTTCTTTGATTTCAAAGAAGTGCTTCATTTTATTCAATAAACAGTGAAAGGTTATTTTCCAGCTTCTTCCATATATTCAGAAGGAAACCGGAGTTTAACATTATTCGGATCCCCCACAATAGAGTCATCCGAAAACTGAATTCCAATCACATTTGAATCAGCAGAACCGTCAATATAAAGACGCTGACTACCAATAAATTCTCGAACATAATTCATAGTCTTTTTTAATTTTTGACTTTCTACAAATCTTACTGCCTCATTTGGCGAATAGAACATCCGAGTGGTTTTCAATTGAGACTTAAATCCGTGCGGAGTTACGCCAGCGGATTTTGCCATAGCCTTCAAAGCATCTTTACCTAACTTGGAACGACTATTTGACATAATCTTCATGGCATCATACCAAGCACCGACTAAAGCTCTTTTAAGACCTTCATCAGCATCAGTACGAACTACCAATGTGTCAATGATCTCACCAGGAATCTTCGATGAATCAAATACTAAATTAGCATTCTTCACCTCTCTTATACTCATCAAGAACGGATTCCAGGTAGCAGCAGCGGCTTTGGGATTAGATCTTGCATCCGACTTAAATGCATCAACAATAGAATCTTCATCGGTGCTTATTAAGTTCAAGTCCCGCTCAGTCATGCCATTCATGCCCAGTGCTCTAGCGACCATGTAATGAGTAACTGAATATGGCACTAATAACAGGTCTCGTCCGAACAAGTCTTTCACAGACTGACCATTTATAAGAACGATTCCATCATTACCGTTAGAGAAATCACCCACGATCAACACAGTGGAGTCAATTCCATTAATAGCCGGACCCATCAACGCATCCATAACAGTCATTGTGCATCCATCAAAGTCACCATTATTATACAGATCAATACTTCCCGGATAACTCCCTACAAATACGATTTCGATTTCGTCGTATCCGTATTTCTTGGCCCATTTGGCCATAATTCCAGAATCCTTAATATACTGCCACACTTCCCAACCGGTATAATGCGACCAAGCGATTCGGGCTGTTTTAGCAGAAGCCAATCCAGCTCCGCCAAACAGCATCATTACTGCCAAAAGAATTGTAATCAACTTTCTATTCATCTTTGAACTCTCCTTTTCTTGAGATTATAAATAGATCAACTTGCCGCAAGATTGCGACAAATTGATTTAACATAGGTCTAATGCAAGCAGGTCATGCTTCCTTCACGAGCCTATTTTTGAACTTAAAGAGATGTTTTTCGAAAGACCTCAACCATACCAGCAAGCTTCTCTTCTCCCTCGACTCTCTTTATAGCATCCTCCCGCCTAATAGTTTCTGCCTTCTCGCAGATGCTTAAGATATTCCTAAGCTGATTCTCGCATCTGTCCACAGCATCCACAACACTGGACTGCTGCTTCGCAGACTCGAGGTAAACCTCACCCAAAAGATCTCCTTTAGTTTTTCCAAGTTCATCGGCCATTTCTTGACCTTTACGGAAGTTTTCTTGAGCCTTTTTAGTGTCACAAAGAGATAGGATAATGTTGATGGTCGAAAGAAGTTCATTCAAGTTTGTCGTCATATTCCTGACGAGACCCTGCATACTGATCCTACCTGCTCTCTGAGCCATGCGAATTTCCTTCATGGTCATAGGAGCTGATACCCAAGCCGCTTTCAATTCAAACAAACGAACATCAAAATCGGTGATCTGATTTCTCAAATCATCACGTTCACCAATTTTCATCGGATTATTCGACCTCTCAGCTTCTTGATAAACTAGGATCAATTCCTCACGAGCGCGTTCAAGAATCATTTCTCCGCAATGAATGTATATTCCCAGAACGTAAAAATTATCCCCAACGGATTTATACATTATATCATTCCTAGCATTAGCCTCAACTAATCCCGCCATCACTTTTCTTGATTCACTCTTTATGTCCGTGATAATCGTCTGTAAGCTCTTTTGCCTTTCGACAAAAGTTTCAATTGCAGACTTTATACCCACAAGACCCTTGAAAAATCTACCTAGTCTAGAATTCTTTCCCGTCAATTCCTCCTTCATTTCATTAATACCAGCCACACTTGCGCCAGTTTTAAGACGTATCAAGACATCACCAGCAGCCTCCATATCATCAACAGACCGATTTCCCATTAACTGCTCCAGCAATTCCCCATGCTTTGTCTGTTGGGGAACCGCAAACATCAGTACTTGATTTGTGTCATTTATATCAAAATTACCGACAACTCTTTCAATTTCAGCCTCATGCTCGGGTAAGATCTCTATCATGTTCTTGATTTTCTCGCCCTCCAACGACTTTATTCGAAAATCGTCAGGAAGTTCTGCTGGAAGATTTTCTGAAGTAGCTACATTCAAATTAAGGTCGGGAGTATTGTTTTCTTTCAACTCATCAACTTCAACTTTATCACTACCGTTGCTTCCTGTGAGGTCTAAATTAAGTTCTGTCATGATATGTTCTCCTTTTCAGTTTTTCGATTCAGCGAGGATATCTCGCCGTCAATAAAAATGGTTTTTAGTAAAGTTCCTTCATCGTCTTTTGAACTCTGTCACGAATTTCCTTATTCATTCTGGCAACGTCCATAAACTTACCCGTAGCTTTTTTGAGATCCTGCTTGATGCTTTCACTCGTAAATGCAGTATTTGAAATACTCATCGCTACTTCGGTTAAAGCTGTAATAGCTCCTTCTATTTCCGTTGTCAATTCACCTATATGCTCTTTTGCCTCCTTAACAAGTTGAATTTGTTGATATTGTAACGCTACTTCCCTACTCTTATCTCCAGATTGATCTTCCAATTCCCGGATTCGATCCATAGAATCTTCAATATCAATAAGCTCCATATTCTCAACGTTTTCATGAATCAATCTCAAGTTCTGAATTGCTTGAAAAAACATAACCTCAGCATGTCCAAGGTATTGCTCATATTCAATCTTTTCAGGACTGACATTTTTTTTCAAATTCGCCTTTAGCCGCACATATCCTTTATAAAGATAGTCGGCTTGCTTAGCAGGTCTCCGTTGACCAACTACGCTAAGCTTTTCTGCTATATCCTCAACGCCCAATTGAAGCTCTCTCTCGAAAGCTTTTCTGTGAACTTTTTGGATATTATTGGCCACCTTATTGTACTGAAAAAAGTACTTAAAGGTCCAATGAGCAACACCGATAACGCCAGCTCCGACTGCAATAAAAAATGCAACGGAATTAACAAGGAAACCAGCAGCTACACACACACCGCTTATCGCAATAGGATAAAGCGTAAGTGCGCTACTACTCACCTCCGTAAAAACTTGCGTACCCAAAGACTTTTGAGACAAGTCCTTTGAAACAATTTGAAACCCTTTACTTGCCATTTCTTCCTCCTTTGTCTATATGTTCTATTTTTTTGTCAAAACAACAAACAGGCATCAATACCTGACTATCCTTTATAGCATACTATCTACAAATTTGTCAATAGCTAAAATCCATTTTAGCTATAAATACAAAAAACGCTTTCGGTGTATTTACACCAAAAGCGTTTTGCATTTTTATTTTACTTGCTACTGAAGCTCAAATTGCTCCAATTCAGGAGGAAGAGGTAGTGGATATCTCTTCCCAATAAATATCAATTCTTTATTATAATAAACCTCAGGAATAACAGGATAGACATTATGCTTCCCAAAATCTTCAACAACAACAGACCACTTTTCATCATCCAGATCAGCCTGCATATCCATCACAGTTCCTTCAATTTCATACAACGTTTTTTCCGTGATTACTATCCTCAATGGCAATTCATCTCCGACAGCATTCCTTTCATACATTGATCTAGAAACGCCCCTCAGCATTATACTAGATGTACCTCTTCTGATAGTGATGGAATAGTAAGCTTCTCCTTCGCTTCTAGCAGCAATCCTTTTTAGATGAGCGTCATCACGATCCATCTCCGACTCAAAATAACCTATAGCCTTTTCAGTAATCACTCCATGTTCATTAAAGAAATCAAAATTCTCTCCCTTTTTCAGCTCAGCATCAGTTGGGTTACTACTACTACAAGCCGAAATAAACAAAGCTACCAGCAACAAAAATAACAATCCCATTCTATTTAACAACATAACAGTTACCTCGTTTATGGGTTAAAAAAATGGCTCAACTTTATTCAAAGTGAGCCAATATAGTCATATGCTAATAAATTTCTCTTGCGAGAACCAACTCCACCCTAGGAAGTCTATATCCGTATGATCGCTTAGATTCATTGCGTCCTCGAGGTAATGGCTCTTCTCCGCCAAGACCAACAGCTCTAATTCTATTAGGATCAATTCCGTGTGCCAATTTACTGTAACGAACAACCGAATCAGCCCGTTCTTGTGATAGAGCTATGTTCGCATCCTTGTCGCCACGCAAACCAGTGTGACCCTTAACAATCAAATAATACTTAGGATAATGAGACAGATTAGCAACAGCTTTATCAATAATGTTCTTATTAATCAAGTTCAGCTCATAACTTCCAGATCCGAATACAATCTGATCCATTCCCAGCGTTCCCTTTTCTTCAAGGGAATTCCATCCGTTCTCACTAAGAGGTGGAAAAGCCTCAGTCTCACTTGAAGCAACAGCGCCCTCTCCAGGAACCGTAATACCAAAGGAGTTATTTGAACACAACTTCTCCAAAAAACTAGCATTAATCAATCTGTCCGGATTTTCGTCAGGAATAGGATTACTTGAAAAATCACCAACATCCCTCAACAAACCAATAGTAGCATCAATAGTGTCGGCCAGTCCAAATTCTCCGCCATATCCACCAGAAGAATCTACTCCAAACCATTTCTCACAGTTATCAGTCAGATTAACCCATTCAACACCACCAAGCATCGAATCGATTTGCTCATCAGAAAAACCAGTTTCATCCTTTATTTCAGCTTTCAAAGCATCAGGATTGTCCCGATATTTCTTAAGCGCTCTAAATGATCCATCTACGAGAAGTTCAACTGCTTCGGGATTTTCTTTAGCAAAGTCGGTGTTGACCACCAAAATATCCACGATCAGATTTTTAGTATCCTCCGTTCCCATAAGCTTTATAATTGAAGGATTCTCCAACGCTCTTGAAACATCTGATTCCCAAGCAACGACCACATCAAGATCTCCTTTAAGTAATCGGTCAACAGCATCCGTAGAACCATCAGTTTCGGTAAACCCATCCAAAAGCTCAGGAATTCGAAAATAATTCGAAGTAGCCTTTGCAAAATGATGACTTGGGCTATTTGGAGTAAATCCAACTCTCAAATTTTTCCCCTTCATGTCATCAAGAGTAGTGAGCTTGTTACGATTCGCAAGAATTGCATCTCCACCTTTAGATTCATCAATAACCATCACGATCACACCAGGAAAATTAAACTGCGCAGCATTGAGAATATATGAATCCACAGTCATTACAGCAAAATCAATTTCACCGGCCTCAAGCTGTCTCATTCTTTCCTTGTAATCAACAGCATCACCTTCATTCCGAATCACTACATTCCAACCACGCTTCCTCATAAATCCCTTCATCTCAGATGCTCTGAGCATAAAGTAACCTATCCAATTATCAACAGCAACGGTAATATTTCCCTTACTTTTTGATGCATTGGACACATCTTTTTTTCCTTGCTCATCCAAAACAGGATCAACTAAGGAAAAGGTAAAAACAGCTATAACTCCTATCACTAAAAGTAGAGCTGCCCTAATTACTTTAGCAGGCATATTTATTCCTCCTTACCAGAGTTTAAAATTAAAGGGGCAACAAATATTCTTGCCACCCCTCTTCTCTTAATTACTGCATTAACTGATATTACTTAAATTCAGCAACATCAAAGCTCGGAGCTTCAGCCAAAACACTATTCAAGGCTTTCAACAAAGACTCTTGATCACCGGCTGTGGAGTAAAAAGTCTCCCCAGGCCGATTCAGTGCATGCCCTTCTCCTATCATAAAACCGATTGTCCTCACTATAATCAAGGTTTTTTCGTTAATATAGTCAATTACATCTGTTGGATCTTGACCAAATTCAGCATCTCCATCAGTAATCACTACGACATTATACTCTCCGTACCCCAATTGCCTTTTAGCTTGAACCACTAAACTTCTTCTTGAAAGCTCGATCGCATCGTGCAATGGAGTGCCGCCGTCAGCTGGGATCTGAGAAACATATTGAGTAAATTTCACCTTAGCTTCATCAGTCAGTCTTTGAATGGGAATCCTCTCAAAACATCCTTCACTATCAAAGACAAGTAATCCCAGATTAACATCGCCAGGCAGACTGTTAATAAAATCAATAGTTGCTGCTCTAGCTTGCTGATTCTTTGACCCACTCATACTGCCCGATCCATCAAAAACCAGATAAAAATTTCTAGCTAACAGATCAGCAGGCTCAAGACTCACATCTTGACCATCAATAGATCCTATCCAATTTTGATATTGAGCAATTCCAACACCACTAGAGACAACAGCGTTATCTACCTGAGTCTGGGATTCATCAACCACAGACTGCTCGCTTACCTCCTGAATCGGTACTCGATCACATTGAATTAAAAAGAATGAAAAACATATAGCCAGTAGAATTTTTTTAATATTATTCATAATGAAGCCTCCTTACAGCAATTCAAATACTGAAGCTTCAGCTTCAATTTGAATAATTTGGAATTCTACTCGCATGTTATCCAACCACTCTTGTTTTGACTGAGGAGGACATGGATCATTACCACATATTCCTGATTTCGGCTGAGTAATCCCCAAACCTGAATCAGAAAATTGTGTCGAATCCAATGCAATTCCCTTAGTCTTGGCGTAATTAATCACACCAGCAACAGCAGCCTGGGCACGTGATTTACTTAAGTTTTTAGCAGACTGAATTATCTGCCTCTGAGCAACGCTAGGGAGATTATTCTTTTTAGCTTTCAGATACCCCAATGGATCACTGTGCCCTTCAACGAGAATAATCGCTCCACCATATGCCGATGCTAAGTCAATAACACGATCAAAAGCCCCTTTATACTGCTCAATCGGAAATGTGTTTTGATTTTTTACGAAGTGTATTTCAAATGAAAATAACACTCCGTCTTCAGAAGCGCCTTCCTGCCGTCTTTTCTGAATAACAGCAGTTACTTGGGCTGTGTTGAATTTTGGCACGTCCACACCTTCAGTGTTGGTCAAACCTGCTTTAAAAGCATTGTAATCCCAACGAGCATGTTCAATCGCCACTTTCTTACTCATAAATCCAGCAATGACATAGGATGATTGAATTTCATCATTCAGTAGATCAAAATTTCTCGGATAACTTTCATCACCAAAAAATTTCACATTACCAGCAAAACCAACATACGTACAGTCACCCAGAAGAGCTTCCGTATCTCCAATAGCTTGAGGACTGTCCCTCAAAGCAGTTGCGGCAGAAGACATAACGCGCTGATATCTGTCAATCTGTGAAGATTTATCATCAATCAGCTCCGAAAGTTTTTCCCCAGCAATCATCAATCCGTGAGTGAATTTCGAAACGTCAGCTCTGTGAGCTTGAAGATAATCACTTCGAACCACATAAACATCTGAGATAATCCGATCAGCTGTTTTAGTGGACAACATAATCTTAGCGCCCATCACTGAACCTTCAGAGCCATCACCAATACCACCATCAGAAGTTAATGCCAACGCATCCGGAATAATCACAAGTGCAGCGTCAATATCATCTTCATAAAAAGCTTCCATCGGAACATTGTCAGTAGCTGTTAAATCCTTGACCCATTTTAGATTCACATCATTAAAAGTGAGTCCGGCACCAGCTAAAATCTTGGCCAGATAGTCAATATGCGGACCATAGAACTGAAGTGCGATAGTTTTCCCGCGAAGATCGCTAGCTGAATTAATACCATCCTTAACCACTAGCGCATCACCACCAGTTGACCAAGTCATCTGATAGGTCACCACTGGAACAGTTCGAGGATCTTGATTCAAAAGCTCCACCACTAAATTCAGCATACCCTGCGTACAACGCAAATAAGGTGTATCGCCTCGCATGTAAGCCTTTACTTGATCCAGGAACACATCCTGACGAGCAAACCTACCATCAATAATCCCTTCCTCGATTCCAAGCACTGTAGCGATGTCACCACCCCAGGTAATACCGGGCTTAATGTCACCATTCAATACATCTCCAACACGGACATTCACCAGCTCATTTGCGGGTTTCATTTCCACATATTCCACCGCCAAAGACGGTGAAGCGATGTACATACACATAAGCAATGTCACTAAAAGTGAAATTCTTATTTTCATAACTTTCCTCCAAATTCAGTTTTTTCTTTTTCAAACAAACCAACTAGCACAAATACTTCTAACGCAAGTAATTCCCTCCTTTTTAGTTTATTATTCAGTTTTTAAATTACAATTAACCACACTGCGCAATATCATAATTGCGACACTTAACCTTACACTTAAATCATTTATTTGTCAAGAGCTAAAATATTTTTAATTCAACTTTGTCAAAACAAAATTGACAATTCACCATCAACATCAATTTAAGCCATTACAATAAAGGTATATTAATTCATTATTCCTTTGACATCACTCATTTTGAGCGGATCCGCCTAAACGGAAAAGTCGAGAGATCTCAGCCTAACAATAATCTACTACCCCAAACTAGTCCAAATCAAAAAAGGTACATTTAAATGGCATTTTAAATTTTTAATTATAAAAAGTTAAGAATAAATCTGACTTGTCATTCTAGTCCCGATATACATTAAAAAATCGACCTCTCCAAATCTCAAATTGCATCACCTCTCCTATTGTCATCCCGGAAAGTATAATTTCTTGAGTGAAGTATGAACTCAAAGAAATTAACTTATCCGGGATCCATGATTTCACTAGAGCAGACAAAAATCAAATTCTCACTAAAAACACTATCATCCTAAATCTCAAATTGAATACCCCCTCTTCAAAGGAGATAATCGAGGAGGGGTTTTGCCTGAAATAGCAATCATTCATTACTCTCTTGACAAACAAAAAAAGGAATATGATATTCATCATATTCCTTTGAACTTATTTTTTCTTTACGTCAAATAATCATTTCAATTTCCAGCAATCTCTTTCATAAACTCTAGACAAAATTGGAAACATCAAGGTGTTTATGCCAATGTTTTTCGGATTACTCAATTCTCCTTTTCCAAAAACCATTGATGCTCTAAAAACATCCGGAGTTAAGTACCTCGTTTCAACAGGAAAACTCTCAATAGTGCTGATTTGTTTCTTTAAGTCAAAAACTGATTCACCTGAATCCCAAGCTAGTAAAAAACCCCACTCGCCAAACGAATGAACAGTGCGATGATACGGAATCGTTTTAAATCCCGCCGCTTCCATAGTTCTTTGAATCATTAAGTATGATTCTTTTGCATAATATGATGATGTTGCTTGAATAGCAATTCTTGCTCCAGGCGCTAGCTTAGTTCTCAGCTTATAGTAAAACTCCCTACTGTAAAGCTTTGCCAAATCCGGACAAGAAGGATCAGGGAAGTCAATGATCACAAGATTGTAGAGTTCATCGCGAAGCTCTCCGACAAAGGAGTCAGCGTCAACAGTGAAAACATCAACCTCTGCTGTTACCATACCTTCCGGTTTATGTCCCGGAAATCTTCTTATTTTTTCCTCATAAATTGGACGAGTACCCCTTTCAGAAAAAAGTAGTCCGCCCGTCCGAGCAAAAACCCTGATATCATCAAATGAACCTTGATTGATTTCTCGCATATACGGATTAGTAGATGCAAATTCAATCATTTGAGGATCAAGATCTACAAGCGTGATTTTTTTAATGTCTGCATACTTACGAAGCTCCCTTAAAACCAAACCATCACCACCGCCTAATATTAAAACGTTATTGATATTCTTAGTTAAGGACACCGCGGGATGAACCAATATCTCATGATAAATAAATTCATCTGCGCTAGCAAATTGAGTATTTCCATTGATGTACAGACGAGTATCTCCTGTCTTAGGATTATTAGTAAGGTTTAATTTTTGATATCTTGTAATCTTTGATGCAATAATCGGATCCTTGTAAACCCTTTGATCCAGAAATTCATTCCAATCTAGGTTATTTGAATAACCATACAACAGCATAATTGAAATTAAAACGAAACTAACACTGACTGCTATCCAATTTTTTATTTCTCCTCTAAGAATAAAGAAGAGCATAAAAAGACCTGCGATGACAAAATTAATACCATTTCCGACAAATCCAATCTCCGTAAACGGAATAACACCCAGAAAACAGAATGCAAATATTAGAGCGCCGAAATATCCACCGACGAAATCAGAGCACAAAACAATTCCTAAGCCCAGCTTTAGTTCGACTTTATATATACTCAATATTCTTGTTGCCAGAGGAATTTCAAATCCAACGAGAAATCCAATTGACAAAATCATAAAGTATAACACCAACTTAAAGTGCTCAGGCTCCAAACCATGGGTTGCAAAAATAATCGATGGTGCATAAGATCCCAGTAATGCCAACAAACATTCCACAACAAATAAAATCGTTATCAAATATTTGTCTGCAACTTGCTTTTGAAACAGACTGCCAATCCCCATTGCGGCCACCATGCTAGATGTCGACAAGACAAAATTGAAAAATGTCGCCCCTAGAATTTGACCTGTCACCCCTGCTAGATTGTATTCATTAATAAATCCCGTCGCTCCAGTTGTAAAGATCAACAAAGCAACCGCACATAAAATAAACAACTTATTCCAATAGGTCTCATTAATAGAACCACTCTCAGGAATATTCATAATTCAAACCTCCCATTTTTAGTGTATTTACACATTATTAATTTGTTAATTTACTAATCTCATTTTTAACAACTTACTCAAGTAAATTGGCAAAAATGAAATGTGAAGTGGATAAATTTATCCACTTCACTTTAATAGTGTTAAATTAATTTATATTTAAATTAATTCAGTAATAACAGCTCCGATGACTATTGCCATCGTAATCTTAACCGACGCAACCACCAGTAAGGCAGGAGTATTTTGATCCCGCTCAACTTCGGTCTTAATGTCGGTTCCACTGAAGAATACATGATCCACGAATTTACTGCAGACCACTAATATGAGAATTATCCCATATACTGCGCATTTGGCGAAATCAATGATATCTACTACCCATCCATTAAACGGACCAGCAATGGCGCTCTTAAGCACAATACTCATCGCAATCATAATTCCTGCAATCAGCACTCCTGCAGCCACATTTCCTTTGCGAACATCGTCCACTACATCGAAGGATGTTGCTATTTCATAAATAAAAGACGCTAAAATAATCGTTGTTTGTCCTAATATGAAATATACGATCGAGCTCCACCAAGGACCTCCAATCCCGATAAGCGATGCATAAGAAATGAACCCAATAGAGATATAGGTGCCAAGCTCAATAATCCCTACAGCAACATTTCCCTTTCCAATCTCATGATGCCGATTAATGCTCGGAATTATAAGATTCACCGTCAAGGCGCCACCGCCAATCATAAAGACTGCAATTAAAGCCGCATCCCAAATAAAAACCGATAGACTTAACCAGAACTCATCTGGATCAAATCCAGTCAACGCACCACATAATCCAATTGCAAAGCCAGTGTATAAACCGACCTTTGGAAAAGCTGCAGACCAACTGCTACTCTCCTCGATCATGAAGTCATCATCATAAGGAGTGATCCAGTTAAATACCGTTTTCAGCACCCACAAGATTGCCATCGAGGCAATCAACAAAATCATTCCTTGAAACATCGGATTCATAAATATTCCTCCAGTAATAAATATTTTCAAGTACACTTTGATTTTCAATAAATCAAAGCGTACTTATCCCTGTTATTTTCCGCCTCTTCCAGATGATCCTCGAGACCTGCTAGACGAAGCACCACTTCTCGCACTTTTTCTAGCAGCTGCAGTCTTTCTGGCGACTTTAGCATTCCGAACAGTAACTCTCTTAGTTCGAGCTGTCTTAATCTTATTCCTTATCTTGGAAATACGACCCTTGTATCGCTTTGACTTCGCCATTTTAGATCCATTGGTTCCGTATTGATTCTTGGAGCCAAAATATGGCTTATTCTTATAGCTTTTTCGATGGCGATCATAATGATCCCAATCATTATAGTAACAGGGTCCAGACATTAGATTACTAAGAAGAGCATATTGACCATAGAATACCCAAAAAGAGGTTCCATTGTCATCCTTTTTCCACTGTCCATACTGATTTGACCCAGTCGGAACCCCATTTACAAGGGTTGACTTAGCAATTAAACTCATGCCGCCAGGAACCGGTGTCATATCAACCTCATCCATAAAAGCACCAAAAGGCTTTGTCACTAAAGCCATTCCAAGATACGGTTCGTATTTTAAATATTCAGCCTCACCGACACCCACTGTCTCAGTTCGCTCCTTCTCACCCTCAATAATCAGATAAGTAAGCGTTGCCTTAGGGACCTCATTAACATAATCAAGACTCATTCCGTCAAGAATTTTAACGTAACTCCGATCAAGACCAGCAACGTCTTTTTTGAATTTAGCCATAGCTCCATTAGAAGCACCTATAGCGCTATTGAAACCAGTTAGGCTATCTCCAATCACGACATAATTTGGTCGAGATGAACGAAGCTCTTTTTTCGCCTTTTTAAGCACTTCTCTCACTTGGTCAACCGACTGATCAACGATCTTAAATCTCTTTTTGATATCTCTTTTCCGATCTGAATATTTTGACTTTGCATCATCTGCAATCGCATCCAGCTCGCCAAGAGACTTTTCAAGTGATTTGAATTTTTTCTCAGCTTCAGATACCATCTTAGGGGCATCCTTTTTTAACTTAAAAAAGTACACAACCTTTTCATTGGGAATTTTTGCTAACCTGCCAGCTTCCCGACAAAACTGATTGATCGAACCTAGATTACTCTTCAAAACATTCGCCTGACTCGAGTCATTTTCTTTCAGTATCACCTCGACTCTCTTATAAAAAGTCTTAGCCTTACCGATCTCGGCATGCGACTGAGAGAAGTACTTAGAATAATTCATTAAGTATTCCCAATCACCCTTCTTCTTGTTCTTATTAAACTCAATCTCCTCAATCTTTATGGATTTCTCCATATTCTGAATATATGCCCCGACTTTTTTCGCATTTTCAATATCCTTTTCAGCCAAGCCACAGGCTGCCAAAAAAGACACTGTCATTAGACAAACAACAATCGACTTCCAGAGCTTCATTTCAATCCCCCTATCACAGTTTCTGTGAAAACAATATTTCCCTCATTTGGATAACAATGCAATGTTTGCACCTTGATCCTATTAGCTAAAAATACAGCATTCACGCTTGTCATTGGCTTGAATTCGAAAGATTCACTTTCCCCAGGGAAAATATATTTCAAATCAATTTCATCCAATTCCTTAGTCATATCAACTAATTGAGAAAACTTCCCGTTACTTTGCTCCGCATCAATTATCCGGCATTTATTTTCATAATCCAAATCGCCAATTTTTCTTTCTACATGAAACTTGCGACCTGGCTTTACCCAAAACATACGCCTATCTGCTTCAAGATTCAAACAAGCAAACACTTCAGTAAAAATAACTTCTCCGCTCGGATTACTAAGCTCTAGATAATGACTTGCGCCAATTATCCCCGCTTCAAACGTAAAATCATCACGGATTATTTTATCAGTGCAGAGAACATTAAGTTGATTCTTATCAACTGCTCCCTGCACCAAATTTAACTGAAGGTCGCTTGCTGACTGATCTTGATATTCAATATCAGTCAAAATAAGCCTCCTTATTTTTGCAGTTGAATGACGGAGATTTCATCCGTATGAATCTTGACACTCCGGAAAACTTCCCTTTCAGGACGGTCCTCGTCAGTGTGCCAAACTTCAACAGTGAGATTTTCGCCATCATCGGATTTAAATTCATAGATCCGAAGAGGAATTCCCTCCTCGTCGTCGCCGCGAAAATACAATGCCGCCCATGTGGCATCTTCATTGTAGTAATACCGCTTACCTTGGTATTCCACATAGCCATCCTCATCTTCCTCATCAGCGAACCTATTCAAGAGCTCACGTGTGACACGTTCACCATCAAAGGACAGTGTTCGCATTTCAATTTTCCCTTCCGTGAAAAAGATAATGGGTTCATCGTCTTTTTCCCATTCACCATAGCAGATTTCACCAGTCTCCATGCAAACCAACTCAAACTCATAGAGCCAATAGCTAGTTTTTTTTCGGCCAAAGTCCCGCCATTGGACATCCAGATATTTTGCAATATACTGGACAAGATAATTCTTCCCTCTCAGGGAAAAAACTCCTCCAATGGAGAGAGTAGTGACATCTTCTTGATGCCGCTCATTAGGCGAAACCTTTCCAGTCGCTGAAATTAAACGAATGGCACTTAAGCGCCTACCAAATTGATTTAATTCCATGTTATCCAGTGTACTTTGCATAATGCAAGTCTCCTTTTATTGTAAATTTAAAAGAAAAATACCTTAATATTCCAACAATGCAGTGTTAACTAAGGTTCATTCCCGTATCCATCATAGCCTTCATCACACGCCTCTTGACCTCGAATTCAACATTATCATTTCTGTCGATACTAGAGCTCATTCCAGCTACAGCTTCTGAAAGCTTTTGCATTTGATCCAAAAACTCAGACCGTTTGCTTTCGCGAAATTCAGCTGAACCTCGCAAATAACCTCTCACAAAATCAGGCAAGAACTTAGAAGAAAGACTTCTAATCTCAATCTTCACACTTGAACCAGCATTTCCATTCGGGTCAAATACCCGAGGAACTAACTCTAAAACGGCATCAATAACTTTTTCAGCATTACAAACGACATCCTCATCCTCAGATAAAAGTCGCAAATCCTGATTTAATTGAATGACCTGCTCTCGAACCAGACGCTCATCAGCTCCCGGGTCAGACTTAACCGCCTGCGAAACCGCTTCTTTCACAACTTCACTTGGCCTTTCACCACGCGACCGAGCAACCAAAGTAGCTGCCACGATAAACCCAATGACCAGACCTAGCATAGCTGTAAAGAAAAAACTGAGCTTCGTAACTATTTCAAGCAAAATAATTGCCAAAACACAGACACCCATTCCAACCAACAAAGGTTTCAAAAATTTCTTAAATTCCATAATAGTAACTCCTCATTTTTTTGATTTTTGAAAACACAAAAACAACACTCGCAAATAAGCTCGATAAAACCTCCTTTTTTCTTTTTTAGAACTGTTATTCACTTTTCAAACAACACCAAAAACATCTTATTTTTCGATGCATTTTGGATATTCCAATTTATCATATTTCACCAAAAAAGTCAAGTGTTTTTCAATAAAAAAAGACAGATATGCAATCACATACCTGCCTACTTAAAAGTCTTAGCTACTTAATATTAAGCATCTTGAATCAATGAATCATCACGTTTGTATACCCAGACGCTACAACGCAAGAATCGAGCACATAATGTCCTGATTCGATCAAGTACGCCTTGCTTCTGATTTAACGCATGAAAATAAGCATTGGACATGCTTTGCATAGAAAAATTCTCCTTAATATGAAACTTAGCAGAAGTACCTACTTTAGTTGCCAAACCTCTATCTAAAAGAAGTTCTAGCATAGCTTCTGATAATTCCTCAGGAGACCTGCCTTGTATCAGTATTCCAGTCTCTCTATTAATTACCTGTTCCTCGGTTCCACCGTCATCATTTGCAACAACTGGTAAACCGACCGACATAGCCTCAAGCAATGCATTAGGACAACCCTGTGCCTCGCCCAAAACAACATATAAATCAAAGTCAGATATTTTTTTGGCAACCTCAAAATCCATCCCATGAAAAATTATTCTTTCATCATCATTGACGATATCAAGTAATTCTTCTAAATAGGTAGTATTTCTTTCCTCGGCCATGCCAAATATATGAAGCTCTGACTTAGGTAAAGATTGCCAAATAATTTGCATGGCCCGAACAATTTCAACAAGAAATTTCGTGGGAGCAATGCGACCACTCACAACAATCCGTGGATTATCTTTAATCCTATAGTCAACCTTAGCACATCCATAATCAGGCACACCATTCGGTATCACAGAAACCCTCTTTTTACATACCTCAGGATACACGCCATTGTATTTCAAGACTAATTCATCAATTCGCTCAAAATACTTATCAGAGCTAAAGCAAATTAAGTCCTGAAATTCCGCCGTGTCGTCAAGCTCACTGTAGATCATGTTACCAGGACTAACATCTACAAATTTAACATCGGTAAAACCCAACGCTTTCACCAGCAATAACTTTATCTTCGGATCAAGATTCCAAAAACAAACCGTTCCGATTTTTTCGCGGCAGATTTTCTCCACTAAGGCTTCTACGTGTTCAAAGCAATCGTTTGATGCAGATGTCCTAAAAAACCTCACATTCCCATGTCTCAATTGATCCATGTAATATGAAGCAGTTGAGTTACCAGTAACAGCAATCTCAAAATCCAATTTACATTGCAATTCTAATGAAAGATTCACTAGTGACCTCTGAGCTCCACCAGAATTTAAATTAGCAGTAACAAATAAAGTTTTATTCTCAGGTATAAATGACCTAGCGATTTGAGTAATAGTCCAAAGACGATGTGATGGAAATCGAACCCAAGAAGGATTACCTTTTGGCTCAACGCCAAGAATTTTCCTTATCTCCTGCGCCCAATAAAAAACCGATTTTTCCAAAGGAATTAGCTTAAGCCTCTCATGAGAAACTTCCGACTGACCACCAACATCACTAGCAACAATCCTTGTTCCATTTATTACTGCTTCAACTGTGGCCATACTCAACCCTTCATAATGACTCGTGTTAAGCATTAAATCAAAAACTGGTAAACATTTAATGGCATCAGAAACAAACCCAGGCATCGCCACACGATTACGCACACCAAGTGATTCAATCTCTTGAATTATCTCCCTCCAAAAATAATTTCCGCTCTTTCCTATTGGACCACCCAATATAACTAAGTATGGATCAAGTCCTAATGATTGTAATTCCACAAGAACATTCAACGCAAAAGTATAATTCTTTTGCGGCTTTACCGCACCAATCATCCCAATCACCAAAGCATCCTTAGGGATTTTCCACTTACCACGAAAAAATTCCCTCGCCTCGGGATGAAATCTTCTTAATGATGGAATATGATGAATTACTGAACAATCACCTTTCCAGCCAGTTTCTTTCAATGCCTTCTCAGCATCATATGAAACCGCTATAATTTTTTGATAACACAAAAGATCATCGGAATTATCCAGCCACCCAGAACGAGCATTATGCAAAACAGGAACAACAAACACTCCATTTTTAATTAAAATCTCTCTTTCCGATTGCTTCAGTAGATGACACAAGCAAACAGGGTTATTGCCCAAAGCGATTTTTCTTCCAAATATCGCTAAACTTGCCTCAATACTTTTGCCATGAAACCTAGTGACTTTTATAAAATCAGGAACATTCCACTCCCTGTCATTATCCCTAAGAACAATAATACGAATATTTCTTTTAGGATAAACCCTTCGTGCCCAATCGGTCACAATATACTCCGCACCACCTAAAGCAAGACCAGAAATAAATACAACAATCTCATCAATCTCGGTTTGAAAAAGAGTTGGCTGCGAAACACTTTCATTTTTAGCGATTAAATCCACCTTGAACCTCCATTTATTGTTTTTAATGTTAATTGAAAAATCAAAGAACTAACACTAAATATTATCACATTTACAAGAACAAGTCAAGGCTAATCAAACAAAAAAGATAGATATGATTAACATATCCATCTTACTACTTTTTTTAAAATTCCCTCAATTAATACCCGGTACCCGAATCAGAATCCACCAGGGACTCAACATAAGGAGGCTCCGGTTCCTGATCCATTGCAACTTCCTCTTTTTTGATATCGGCGATTATTGGACTATCTTCTTCGGACCAAGCCTTGAAATCTTCCTCGATAGCAGCGGATGAAGTAAGAACATTCTCATCATCCAGGTCCAAATCAGACTTTGCACCGTCATATCCATCGTCGTCATCCAAATCCAGGTCGAAATCGTCGTCGTCACCCAGCTCCAGGTCTAAATCATCATCGAGGTCAAACAGTTCCCCGTCAGGATCCAAGCCACCCTCAGTTTCAAACGGATAGATGTCGTCATGCTCAATATCATAATCATCAATATCATTACCCAGAACGCCACAGTGGCAACCACTCTGGTGGTTCACGGTATCGTGAATCTCCTCATCCGTGTAATCTGTCTTATTTTCCTCCTCATTCTTCGGCCAAAACAGCACAGTGGCTGCCACCGCTACAGAAATAATTCCACTCCACCAGTAACCTCCCGCGATACAGCCCCCACCAACTAGCGCCAAAACAAATACAGATAATGTTTTCATACGAAATTCCTCCATTACAGTTTTAATAATTGCCCACTACGGGCGCCTTCAAAAAAATATAAAGAACTTAATAATAAATACTATCACATCCTACATAATTTGTCAAGTCTTTTCACATATCAAATATTCGGGTAACAAAAAATCCAGATATACTTATATACCTGGATTATACTACTATTTTACAATTTATGATTTAGAGATTGCACTTACTCATCTCTTGCAAATCCCTTTTAAGCATCTCTATTCTCCTTCTGAGTCTGTCAATATTTGACCCCTCAGCCCTTAATAGTAACCCTTCAACCACAAAGTAGTTGGGTCGAACGGAGGAACAAATCTCCTTTTTTGCCTTCGTTATTAATAATGCTACTGAGTAAGATTCATCCACTCCTGCCAGTCGCCTCTCGATATCTTCGGATTTTTCTGGAAATTTATTCTTAGCATTATTAGCTAGCTCCCCTAATTCAACAAGAGACGCTATAGTTTTAGCAAACTTATTCTCAAGCTCTTGAATTCTCGCTAGAGCGTTCTCCTTAGTCTTCATGAAATCCTGAACTCTTTGAGCTGGAATTATCGCATCCGCCTTTATCAAGTCACAATAATCCTTAACCGTATCAGAATTAGTCCCCGGCATATCGCCAAGATAATATTTCTTTACTCCATCCAGCCCATAATCATCCAACTTACCCATTAACTCATTCAAGGCCTCGATTCTAATCTGGAAGTAATACTCAGCATCAGCGCCATATTCAATCTCCATGGATCTAAAATATTCCCAATCCCCCAACTCCTTGAATTCCTGAAATTCAACCTGCTTGCTTAAAACAAATTTTGCAGCTTCCTGAATAACCCGCTTAACTGCCTTCGAATCAACTCTCTTATCCTCATTTGACATGCTAATAATCGACGCACCCACTAACAAGACTACACACGCAACGCCTACTAAAATGATTTTCCAATACTTTTTCATCTTCATTAGTATACTCATTAATATTTGTCAAGGGATTAGGGTAAAAAGTCGCCTCCCGTAACTTACTAAAAAATACACAAAGTCATTGACATATACCGTCATTGATTTAAAATAAACTAACTAGAGAAGTTAATGTTTTTCACATTACTTTAATTATAATTTTCAAGAAAATTCACATATATGATCGATTCAAAAATATTTCAAAAATTCACTAATCACGCCAAGAAAAGCCTTGAGGAATCAAAAGAAGTTGCTAAATACTGCAAATCAAAAGAGATTTCACTTGAGCATCTTTTGTGGGCAATTTACCTTGAAAAAGGTAGTCTTGGTAGTAATATCCTCAAGGATATTGACATAAAGCCTGAGGATTTTGACATAATTGTTTCCAAGAAATCCAAATCAACCAAGAATAAGGTAGGCCTACAATATTCAACAGAAATCAAAAATGCCATTATAAAATCCCTTTCTATAGCAAAAAGCTTCAACTATCCATACATTGGAACAGAACATTTGGTTTATGCAATTCTAGAAAATCCCAATGATATCATTTCTAACTTAATTTCAGAAAAAACAAAAAAATCTGACGAGAAAAAATCAAAGAAACAACAGTATGTCCCTACGAGCACATCTGAGAATCACCCTGTTAGAATGAGCTTAAACAAAGACTTCCTATCCAGCCTATCAAAAGCTTTTAACTTACCTGAAATTGGATTTCCTTCTAATGACCCTGCGAGTCAAAGTGCGACACCTAACCTAGACTACTTCTGTGTAAATCTAAACAAATACATAAAGAAAAATAATGACCCCGTAATCGGAAGAGAAAAAGAGCTTGAACGAATCATAAACACACTAGGGAGAAAGAACAAAAATAACCCCCTACTTATCGGGGAACCTGGTGTTGGAAAAACTGCCGTTGCAACTGGATTAGCTCATCGAATTAATTCAGGAGATGTCTCCCCTGTTTTAGCAAGCAAAAAAATACTATCACTAGATATTGCACTTGTAGTCGCTGGGACCAGCTTTAGAGGAGAATTCGAACAAAGACTAAAAGACATTATTCAAGAAGCTAGCGAAAATAAGGACATTATACTATTTATCGATGAAATCCATAGTATTGTTGGAGCTGGAAATGTTAATGGCGGACTAGATGCAGCTAATATCCTAAAACCAGTTCTATCCAGAGGAGATATTCGATGTATCGGAGCAACAACACTTGATGAATACAAAAAATACATCGAGAAAGACCCTGCTCTAGAGCGAAGATTTCAACCTATCGAAATTTCAGAGCCTAGCATTGAAGATGCAAAAAAGATATTATTCGGACTAAAGAAAACTTACGAGAAGTATCATAACGTGACAATTTCTACTGAATCAATAGAAAAAGCAGTTGAATTAAGTCACAAATACATCAGAGACAGGTTTCTTCCCGATAAAGCTCTTGATATTCTCGACGAAACATCTTCGAGAATAAAGAATCAGAAACAACCCAAAAAATTCCTTGAAAAAATAAGGACACTTGAAAAAGAACTCGAGGAAATCATTAAGCACAAAAACAATTTAGTAAATAATGAACAATACGATGAAGCAATAGATCTACGTCAAAAAGAAGAAAAAATTATTGAAAAAATTAGAGATTTCAAGAAAAAACAAAAATCTTTAGAAAATAAGAAGAAAATTGAAATTAATTTTGAGGATATTATCAAAACAATATCCCAGTCAACAAAAATACCTTCAGAAAAACTTCTATCTCAAAAAACAAAGCGCTTAGAAAATCTTTCCAAAAGACTTTCTAAATTAGTTATCGGACAAAGTGAGGCTATCGAACAACTCACCAGCACAATATTAAGGTCTCAAGTTGGAATATCAAACCCAGAGAGACCTACTGGATCATTCCTGTTCCTTGGACCCACTGGCGTCGGGAAAACACTCACAGCTAAGCATCTAGCCAATGAATTCTTCGAGGGAGAAAAATCACTAATACGAATTGATATGAGTGAATTCATGGAAAGACATAATGTTTCTCAGCTACTTGGTGCTCCAGCTGGTTACATCGGCTATGGAGAAGGAGGAAAATTAACTGAAAAAATAAGGAGAAATCCCCATAGTATTATTCTATTTGATGAAATAGAAAAAGCTCATCCCGATGTTTTTAATATCCTCCTACAGATACTCGAAGAAGGAACACTAACTGACTCAGAAGGACGAAAAATAGATTTCAAAAATACAATCATAATTCTAACTTCAAATTTAGGAACGGAAGAATTTACCAATGTATCAAAAATAGGTTTTTCATCCTCAGAAAGCAATAATACTGAGAATCAGTTTGAAGTTATAAAGGGAAAAGTTCTCACCAATCTAAAGCAAAAAATGAAGCCTGAGATACTTAATCGTCTTGATCATATAATTGTCTTTGATTCATTAAAGAAAGATGACATAAAAAAGATAGTCAGACTAGAACTCAATGCACTAAAAAACAGACTTTCCAAAAAAGACATCAGTCTTTCCTTCTCAAACTCAGCCATCGATTTTCTTTCCAAGAAAAGCTTATCACTTGAGAAAGGTGCTCGATTAATAAGAAAAAATATTCAAGATATGATTGAAAATGAATTGGCTAAAAAAATTGTAACTCATACTGAAAGCGAACTGACGAGTCTATCTGTTAGCACAAAGAACAAGAAAATCTCTATTCAATGTAATTAATAGACTAACTCATATGAGCTTCAAAGTATTTATTAAGAAGTTTAATAAGCTAATTCTTGACACTCTTTTTCCTATTCAGTGCATATCCTGTAAAAAAATAAATTACTGGATCTGCGACCAATGCCTAAATGAGGTAACAATAAAAAACAAACAAGTCTGCCCTATCTGTGAAAAAATAATCACTCCTGATGGGCAGACTTGTTTTAGTTGCAAAACAAAGCATTCTATAGATGGACTTCTTGTAGCACTCGACTACAAAGAAAATCCAGTCATTGACAAAGCCATTCACTATTTCAAATATCGCTTCGTCAAAGACCTGCACGCGCCTTTAGGAAAAATAATCACAAAAACCATACTCAAATCATCCTCAAAAATACCCGACCTGATTATCCCCATCCCCTTGCACCAAAAAAGACTACGCTGGAGAGGATTCAATCAATCTGAATTACTTTGCAAAGACATTAGCAAAAATATATCTCCTAATTTAGGAGTAACTATCTCATCCACTAATCTTATTAGAAAGAAAAATACAACATCTCAAATGGAAATCAAAAGTTATCAAAAAAGAAAGCTTAACCTAAAAAATGCATTCGTCGTCAAAAATCCATCGGAAATAAAAAATAAAAGAATACTTCTTATTGATGACATTACGACCACAGGGTCGACAATATTCGAATGCGCTACTGCTTTGAAAAAGTGCGGAGCTAAAGAGGTTTTTGGGATTGTACTGGCTAGAAAAAAATTCAAATCTTCCTCATCAGAAAATCTGCGCATTCCGTAATTACTCTAAATCACTCATTAACTAGCACCTACTGAATTTAGAAATTGAGAATACACGGTAAATATGCTATTATTTAATAGATTTCTGTAGAAACATATTAAATTAAAGCTTTAAATATAAAAATATGTATATTGAACAATATAACATGATACTGATTCCGATACTTGTGCTAATTTTCACAAGATTTATAAAATTTATCATCTTCTACTTCAAACATGGTCGTAATTTTGAGTACACCTTGAAGCATGCTATGAGTTATGGGCATATGCCTAGTGTTCATACTGCGCTTATGGTATCACTAGTAGCGTCAATAGGTTATTACGAAGGAATAGCCTCTGGGGCATTTGCAATAGCCGTCGGGTTAGCTGTGCTGATTGTTGATGATGCCACTAGACTTCGTGTATATATGGGTAATCTTGGAAGATATATTAATATGCATTCAAAAGAGCTTAAAATTAAAGATAAAAAAGAATACCCACGTCTCAAAGAGCGTATGGGTCACAGAGCAAGTGAAGTAGCTGTTGGAGGAATTATTGGCTTACTTTTAACAATAATATTTATCAATCTTCTTTCATTTTAACTGATATTTTCCAATTCCTCTAAGATAACTTTTTCATCATTCCAAGGAATTCTATTTTTTCCAACAAGCATAATTTCCTCAGCTCCCTTTCCAGTAACTAAAACAATATCTCCTGGCTCTGCAATATGCAGAGCTTTTTTGATAGCTTCTTTTCGGTCCAGTATCTTGAAAAAGTTCTCTCCTTCTTTTTTATTCTTCACGCCCTCAGCCACTTCATTAATAATTTGATGAGGATCTTCGGAATAAGGGTCTTCATTTGTAATAATCACGTAATCAGCAACAATGGAAACAACCTCGCCCATAATAGGACGCTTTCCTCGGTCTCTATCGCCACAAGAACCAAAAACTGAAATAATCCTAGATTTATCTCTTTTTGATTTTATTTTTTCCACCAATTTGTATAACTCCTCCAGGGCCTTAGGTGTCACAGCATAATCAACGATGATATCAATCCCTCTATCATTCTTAATTAAATCCATTCTACCTGGAATCTTCTTTATTTTAGCCAAAGCCCTTGAGCAAGTCTCAAGATTAACACGTTCAATCAACGCAACACTAATTGCAGCCAAAGAGTTCTCAATATTAAAAGAGCCTGGTATTTTTAATTTAAAATCAACACCATTCACAACAAAACTAGACCCGTCGATATCTAAGTTAATATTCCTCGCCAAAACAAAATCAATCTCCTCATTTAATATATTTGCCTCCAATTTAGAACTATCCACACTATACGCATAGCTTTCCTCATTTTCTACACCTAAAAATTCCTCTGGATTATCCATATCAAGATTAACAACGATCTTCCTAGCCTTATGAAAAAGCTTCTTCTTGGCTTTTCGATACCTCTCCATGGTTTTATGGTAATCCAAATGCTCTCTTGTTACATTAGTAATAACAGCAATATCATAATCAACACCACACACCCTAAATTGATCCAGTGAATGAGAAGATGTTTCAAGAATAAGATATTCACAACCCTCACCAACAGCCTCGGAAATAAACTTCTGAACATTCCAAGCTGATAGTGTTGTGAATTTTGTCTTATTAACCCATTCTCTTTCCCCTACCTTAAAATTAATCGTGGAAGCCACAGATACTTTTTTACCTGCTTCCTCTAAGATTTTGGATATCATTTGAACAGTGGTCGTTTTGCCATCCGTCCCTGTGATGCCTATAACCTTTATTTTTCTGCTTGGAAAAAAGAAAATTAGATTAGCCAAGATAGCCCAACTAAGGTGATAAATATTTTTCAACTGTTGTGGAATAAATTTTTTCATATATCTATATTTTACCTTATATCTAAAAAAATACTAGTAACACTAAATTTAAATTCTATATAAATAAAAACCAGCCACTATCTAAAGCGACTGGTTTTTATTTTATAATCCTGATTCTTTCAATTCTTTTACCAGCTTCTTCTGATCTCTGGAGAGTTTTTTTGGAATATCAACAATCACTGTTACTAACTGATCTCCTCTACCACCACCACGAAGATATGGCACACCTTTTCCTTTTATTCTAAAAGTTTCTTTTGACTGAGTTCCAGCTGGAACTTTCATCTTCACCTTTCCATCAACCGTGTCAACATCAATTTTATCACCTATTACAGCCTGCGAGAAACTAATTCTCTCGTGTACTATAATATTATCATCCTTTCTTTCAAAAGACTCGTGTGGTCTAACATGAACGGTGACAAACAGATCCCCACTTGGAGCACCCTGAGTTCCCACCTCTCCTTGTCCTGAAATATTAATTGACTGACCACTATGTATTCCGGCTGGAATATCCACAGTCAAGTTCACATCTTCTTTAACTCTTCCATCTCCGCCACACTTACCACACTTCTCAGAAAAAGATTTACCCTTTCCATGACAATCACTACAAACTGTAGCTTGAGAAAAAGTTCCAAGAATACTATTAACAGTTCTAGTTACTTGCCCAGTTCCATCACAAGTGGAGCACTTCTCCTCCTTTGATCCTGGCTCACCTCCACTGCCTTCACAGTTACCACAAGAAACACTTTTATATAAATTTACATCTTTTTTTGTTCCAGTTATGATGTCCTCAAAGTTAATCTCAACATCCACCTGAATATCCCTACCCGCTTCACCAGAAAAACCACCTCGCCCTCTTCCAAAAATATCTGAAAAAACATCCTCAAATCCTCCAGCACCTCCACCAGAAAAACCACTAAAATCAAAACCTTCCGGTCCGCCAGGTCCTCCAGCACCGTCAAAGTTTTGTCCATATTGATCATACTGTTGACGCTTAGCACTATCTGACAACACTTGATAAGCCCCATTTATTTCCTTAAACTTCTCCTCATCACCATTAGCTTTATCAGGGTGATATTTGTGTGCTAATTTTCTATAAGCTTTTTTTATTTCATCATCTGAAGCGTCTTTACTGACACCTAATATTTCATAAAAGTCTTTAGCCATATCTCAAAAAAATATTTAAAATTAAATTCCCATAACCATACTAATAATTATAATATATTAAATAAAAAAAATTAGCAATCCCAACAAGAGAGTGCCAACTAACGATATCATATAAAAAAATATTACCCTTCACTTATCATCTCACCGAAAGAAAATCCTGGATACTCTTCCTTACTGAATTTTTCATCATCAACTTTCGTTAAAAGAGTTATCTTATTTTCAATAGGGATAACCATTTTACCTCCTAATTTTAATTGCTTTTCCAACTCGTGTGGCACCTCATCAACAGAGACTAGTACGATAATTCTATGATAAGGAGCATTCTTCCTGTATCCATCAATTCCATCTTGATTATATATTTCCACAATTCCCTTTTTTATAAAATCAAACTTATCAAGATTGTTTTTTCCAATTTCGCATAAATCCAAAATCCTTTCTAATCCTGTCACCTTTCCGCTCTCTTTAACGATATTAGCTAACAATGCAGTAGTCCATCCAGACCCACTTCCAATAACTAACACATTTTGACCGTCTTTTGCATTTAATAGCTCTAACATAATAGCTACTGTTAATGGTTGTGCAATAGTTTGACCATACCCAACTGGAAGAGGAATATTGGCATCAGCCTGATCCTGTAGACTATTAGGGACAAATTCCATTCGCCTAATATCACAAAAAGACTCGATAATATTTTCGGTCTTAAGATATCCATCTTTTATTAAATTATGCGTAAGCTTATTCATAATATAAAAATTACTACAACCCCATCACCTGAACCAGCACATCACGATCTCTTGAGCCATCAAAATCAATTGCAAATATAGTCTGCAAATCACTCAGTAATAATTCACCCTTATCAAAAGGTATTGTTGCACTATTCCCCATCAAGAAAGACTTGCAATGAGAATGCCCATTGCTTCTCCCATCAGCCTTTGAGCCATTCTTTTTGATTTCAAATAAATCATGTGAATATTGTTGATCCATCGGAGCAATTCTGTCTAACATTCTCATAAGATCCTGCTCAAGCATATCCTCCTTGTGGTTCACTATCACACTCATTGTTGTATGTTGAGCAAAAATCAATGCCTGTCCTTGCCTAATACCTGATGAGCTAACAACGTCCCTAATTTGATCAGTAATATCTATAAAATCAACTTGCTTACTGCTTTTAATTTGTATTTCTTTTTTATAAATTTTCATTTTTTTAAGAGTCTGTCTGAAATCTCTCTTTCGCAGTAGAATACGGAGATTTTAGATAGACTCTAATAACGCAAATAAAAGAATAGGGCCTCCCTAGAAAACATTTGCTACAACTCTAACAGCCTCTTTATTAAGAGCACTTGGTATTATTTTACCACATTTTGGATTTTTCACCAAAGAAGCTAGTGCTTTTGCAGCCTTGATTTTGTGATTATCTGTAATATCTTTAACCCTCTTATCAAAAGCTCCCCTAAAGATACCTGGGAAAGCTAATACATTATTAATCTGATTTGGATAATCTGACCTCCCTGTTGCTATTATCCTTGCACCACCCTTCTTTGCCTCCTCTGGCATAATCTCTGGAACGGGATTACTCATAGCAAAAACAATTGCATCTTTGTTCATTCTACCAATATCGTCAGACTTCAATATGCCTGGAGCTGAGACACCAATAAAGACATCAGCACCAACAATCACTTCACCTACTTCACCTTTTTCCAAGCTAATGTTTGTTATCTTCGCCATTTCTATCTTTGCATCATTCATTCCCTCCTTACGACCCTTCCAGATAGCACCCTTAGTATCCACTAGAATTATATTTTTTACACCATATTTAAGTAATAATTTCGCAATAGCGATTCCAGCCGCACCAACTCCCGAAATAGCAATCTTTACTTTCTTCACATCCTTTTTCACAACTTTCAGTGCATTAATTAATCCAGCCAAAACAACAATAGCAGTTCCGTGTTGATCGTCATGAAAAATAGGAATGTTTAATTCCTTTTTAAGCCTTTCCTCAATCTCAAAACACCTTGGAGCTGAAATGTCCTCCAGGTTAATTCCTCCAAATGTAGGTGAGATGTTTTTTATAATACTCACAATCTCATCAGTATCTTGCGTATTCAGTACAATCGGAAAAGCGTCCACACCACCAAGCTCCTTGAACAATAGAGCCTTACCTTCCATAACAGGTAACGCACCCTCTGGGCCAATATTTCCCAACCCCAAAACAGCACTACCATCTGAAACAACAGCCACAGAGTTTTTCCTGATTGTATATTCAAAAGAAAGTTTTTTATTCTTAGCTACAGCCTTAGAAACTTCTGCCACGCCGGGAGTATACAAAACAGATAAATTATCCTTATTCAGTTTTATTTTTGAAACTATTTCAACCTTTCCTCCAATCTTTTTCGATAATTCAATTGCATTCATATTTTTTATTTTAATTCATTTTAACATTAGCTCTACTTAAAATTCCGCACAAATTTCATTACAATATCGTGAAAAATACCAGGCCTCTTATGCTTCATATATAGAAAACCTAAAATACTGATAAATAATGCACCTAACATATCAACAATCAAATCAGTCATTGTATCTATCAGTCCACTTTTTTGCATAGAGAATCCAAAAATCAAATCCATAGAAAACTCAAATATCTCCCAAATCACACCCATAAAAACAGAAAAGAATAGAGCAAATAAAGCAACAAAGAAAGGCTTCGTTTTAACCCTACTTGTAAACAAAAGAATGAAGGAAAAAACAAATCCCACCATACCAAGAACAATACTATTTCCTGTATGTAAAAATAAGTCCCACCATGAAATTTTCAGATAAAATTGAAGGTACTCCCCTAAAAAGTAATGCAAATATAGCGCAACAGTTAGAACAAAATCAATTTCGATGGGAAGTTGCACCTTAAAACTTCTTCTTATAATTGACGGCAAAAATGTCAAAAGTAAAACAAAAATAGATGCGAAGGCTAAAAAGTACTCTCCACGCCAAATACTAATCGGAATCAAAACCCCGATTAAAATTCTTAAAAATATTGATGTAAAATATTGTATTTTTTCGTATTTAGTCATAATTGTAAAATTAAACCCTCATTGCATAGCATTACTATTCTAGTACATTTCACATAGTTTTTCAATAAAAAAACAGTCTTTCTGATTTCAGAAAGACTGCTAGACCCCTTTTAACTAATTTTTAATATGTTTTAATCGACTATTTATCTAACTTAACAAAAGTCCTTATTTTACCCATGCAATCGTAATAAAAATCATAGACGAAAGCGGGCAATAACCCCAGAACTACCTTCGGTAAACGAAATCTATTTCTCTTACACACGTCATCAAATGCAGCGTCAAACGTAACCCCTTTAGCTTCCGCCTCTTGCACCATGTACATAAACGGGATGTGCAAAATGCCAACCAATAGCACTGCTCCAAGTAACCAAAGCATCACAGTGATAATCTTAAAAATGTTAGCAAGCACCAACAAAGCCACTACTCCAATCAGGATTTCCATCTTTCCAATCTTTTTCATTCTACACTCCTTAGCTGTTTTCAAGTAGCAACCCTTTTGCTACAAAAATAAAATTCTTAAAAAAAACTCAAAACTGTCATTTTTATGACTCCACATAAGCTATACCAAATAATACATTTTGTCAATAGCACAAATCACATATTCAATATATCTCCATCCTTCAATTAACTACTGCTAAGCATAGCTAAACTTAGAGAAAAAATAAAATTTATTTTCTCATTCTAGATCCTGAATAAGAAACAATGTGCGCGATCAAAAGAACAATGAACGCCACCCCTAAATATGAGTGCAAAGAGAATGATGTCGGCTTATTCAAGAGACCAAAAGTTATTTTCTCAATAAGCCTATGCTTTGTAATTCCATACCCACTTAAAATCATCAGAACCGATGTTGCTAATAATGAGTAGTTACTAACTCTCATAATTGCTATTTTTTTCATATTTTTATTTTGATAAAAAATTTTCATTTAAATTTCCAGAATTAGAATATCCACGACTTTCCCAATACCCCTCATAGCTGTCGTCATTTGAAAACTCTATTTCCGTTATCCACTTTATCCACTTGTATCCATATTTATCCTCTGCAACAAGCTGGAACGGGAACCCTCTTTCTGATGGCAGCTCCACATCATTCACCTTGTACGCCATCAAAACATCATTATTCATAATATATTCCACAGGAAATGAAGTCGAGTAGCCATCGTACGCACGAAAAATAATTGTGCTCACATCATCAGGAATTCCCTCCCTATCAATTAAGTCCCCAACTAAGACACCTTCCCACAATATATCAACACTCCACCCTTCTACACAATTAAGTCTCACTACTTTCTTATATTTATCCCTACTTCCAATAACATCCTCATATGAATATTTCAAAACTCCGCCATTCAACCCTCTTATTTTCAATTCATATTCATCCTTACCTATATATTGAGGGCCTTTTATTGAGTTTTCTCTAAAATCATTAATAGAGGAAAGATTTTCCCCTTCATAATTGTCAATTTCAACCAAATCCAAACTCACTACATCCCTATCATCATTTCGCACAAAAAACCAAACACTCAAAA
>JBHPHA010000010.1:0-37498 GCA_042569905.1 Patescibacteria group bacterium | reverse complement strand
CTCTTCTCATATCCATCATTATATTTATCCTCAAAACATGAATCAGAAACTCCCTCATTTAACTCCCTATTTAATAGAGTTAAATTACCAACATATCCAGTCCAGTCACTGTCAAAACTACCACCACTTATACTAGACCAACTAGACCAATTCTCTCGAGGAACAATATGTTCTAATGTTATATCAAAATCCACCCCTTGACCAAAAACCCTTAGGTATTCACCTAAAATGAACTTAATAAAACCCTCACTATAATTACAAGAATTAACATTTCCTGAGAATCTTCTTGAAAAATCATCTTTTGATATAGATCTCGCTATGGGAAACAATTCGTTTTCAAAAAAAGATTTCATAATTCTTTTAAATTCACCATATGACTTTCCTTTGATATCATGACACATATTTGCAAACTTTCTCTCATAACTCGAAGGACTAATGTTACTAAATTTAACCAGCAGCACAAAGCCCCACAGCAACTCTACATGTCTGCCAAAACTTCTCCCATTAGATAAATAACGACGCTCTTCTTTGCCATACTTCCACAATGCTAAAAAAACACAATAGACCTGTTCTACACCTATCGATTTAATCATAAAGACAATTTCTTCTATTTTTTTCCATGCATTGTTGTTCATTCCCTGAGGAAAATCACTCCTTTTTAATTCACTCTTCCTCAGTGAAAGATATTTTATTGAATCACTGCTAAGCTCACATAGATATTTATCTAAATTATCAAACGTCGCAGAATGTATAACATTGTCTTTGATACTTTTAAATAATTTAGGATTTGTAACATATCTCTCCCTTGTAAACCATTGATGCCTCAAAAATTTCAAAAACCAATTTTTATCCGAATTTGCGAAACTATCTTCAATCTTGTCCCATCTCTTTAAGCACTCCCCTACTTTAGAAGGCTCAGTTTCTTTAATCTTTCCAAGTAATGCATTTTTAGTTAATTCTGTAGCCGAGAGACTTAATCCTGTTGAATTTAAGCCTTCAAATAGAACATATGCCTCGTTCTCAGAATGAGTCCTAATTACCACAAATTCTAAATTCCTAATCTTATTATAAAAATCAAGTTTATTGTCAAAATTGTTGATTTTTTTAGTAATATTTTTACTTGCCTGCAATAAAACTTTCTGGACACCATTCAATTCAAAAGCATCAACATCTTCACCTTTTAGAAGTTTTAAATATAAATCATTCAAACTATCTTTCAAAAATCTAATGCGGGGAACTCCTTGATTGTAATTTGCCCAAATCATACCCCTAAGTCCATCCTTTTCATCTTCACCCAAAATATCATCAAGCTCTTTTAGGATAAGCGACAAGGTAATCAATCTCTGCTGACCATCAACAATCTTGCCAATGCCATTTCTAGGTTCTTTTACAATAACTAAGTTACCCAAATAATAACCTTTTTTATTTTCAATAACTGAAGAAATCAATTCCCCTATTTGCTCAGACTTCCAAACATAATTTCTTTGAAATTCTGGAATTTCTGATTGATGAGAAACGACGTCACAATCACTTTTCTCAGCGGAAACCAAAAAGTTCTCATAACTTATATTTTTAGCATATCTCTTTTGTGTCATTTGCTCTTAGTAATTAACAACTAAAACCTCTTTAATTTTCCCTCTCTTTGATGCAACTGAATTTATCATCCTTGAAGCGCTCACTTCATTAATTTTTATCTTATCATCCAAATCAGAATACAAATCTCTAATAAACTCAGTATTTGAATTCGAAAGCATGACGAAACAACCCTTCTTATGTAGTTCAAAATAAGTATCTCGCAGCTCCTGTTGCTCTTTTTCTAAAAACCCATCAGCAGTATAACTAGTAAAACTTGATGTTTTATTTAAAGGATAATAAGGAGGATCAAAGTAGATAAAGTCACCCTTCCTAGCATCTTTCAGAACATCCCTATAATCTCTTTTGGAAATATTTACATTCTCTAAAATAGCACTAACTTTCCTTAAATTATCCTCATCGCAAATCAAAGGATTTTTTTGCTTTCCAAAAGGAACATTAAAGCCACCTGACTTATTCACCCTATACATCCCATTGAAACAAGTTCTATTTAAATATATGAATCTTGATGCAACCTCCACATCAGAAAGCTCACTTAAATCTTTTGCTCTCATATCTAAGAAATATTCTTTTTCATTCTTATGAACTTTCAGCGACTCAATTAATTTTTCGACATCATCCTTAATCACATTGTATGTAATCACTAACTCCCCATTCCAATCTGACAAAACAGCGCTCTGTGGTAACAGATCAAAAAATACTGCTCCACCGCCAACGAAAGGCTCAAAATAAGTCGCGCTCTCTGCATCAAAATGATCTGGGGGATAAAACCCCAATGTCTTAAATTGCTTCAAAAGCTGCCTTTTTCCACCAACCCATTTCACAAAAGGCTTAGGTTTATTTTTATAAAAATTAATAAAAAATGACTTAATTTCATCACTTTTTTTAACACTCTGATCAATCTTAGAAGCTACGTTTGCAGCAAAAATATGATTAACACCAAATTCTTCTATGATTAAATCCTTAACTTGACTCCTTATCATAATAAATATTTTTTATTTTTATATTATAGTGATATTATATCACTATTTCACATCATCACCAAATTAATCCGCTTTTTTATTCTATCATTAAACTGAAGCTACTTACAACTATACTTTTAATTAATAGTATTTATCATCACTTTGCATCATAAAAATCCCCAGCTTTACCTAAAAGATAATCGCTTTCAATAGTATTCAAAAAAACTTTAAATTTCTCATACACTTCTTCACAATACTCCAATAAATCAGTTTCGCTATCTAGCAGCTTTGGTGCAGCAACTCCATTATCCTCAATTAAAAACATCTGTAAATCTTGAACTTTCGACCTATGAACTACGGTATTTCTCAAATCATAAACTTTCTGAATCCATTCCCTAGATTGCCCTTCAATATAATTTGCTAAATCAACCTCTCCAGCCTTTCTTAAAATTTTAACCGTTTTCTTACCAGCTTTTTTCTTCATTCCCTTGAATCCAATTTCATTTTCTCTACCTGAATTAAGAGTTGGATAGAATAATTTTAACAAGTAAACAAAGACATCCAAAGAAGATATTACTTGAAAAAGAAATGACTCAAATTCAAATAAAACAACATCATCTAAGAACTCTTTTTTATCGAGATTCATTGAAAAAGACTCGAATTGCGGTATAGGAGGATTTTCAATTTCAGATTTGATAAGTGAAATATTATAGTTAATCGCTCGAATTTTGTGCCTACAATTCTCAATGGCTTCACCAAATTCACTCCAAAGTCTATTTCTCTCCTCAATTACATCCTGCGTATCTGTTAATAATATCGAGGGAGGACTACCTAGTAAAGATTCCAGCTTATCAAAAAATAAAAGTGATTCACTCAAATACTCGTCAAATCTTAGATCCGCAATCTGTATTTTATTTTTAAAAATCTTATATCTAGCCATAGTTTTTTATTATTTATTAAAAAAGTATCTACCCCCTTTTTTTTTATTAAGCTTTATTTAACAAATCTAACAACTCCTTCCTCTGATCTAAGTCCATTACGACGCATACACTCTTGAAATTTTAACTCCCTCTTCAGTGTTAAGCTATAGCCATCCACATTCTGAGATTCAATCAAGCAAGAAGATCGTATTTTAGAAGTTCTATATTCAAACCAATAAAATACCCCTGAAACTAAAACTACTAATAGTGAAATTGATCCGAAATATTGTTTTTTATTCATATTTTTTTTAAATTATTAATTGTCTATTCCGTATGTTGCCAAAAATATTTAATGGCACCAATTAAAGTCACTACTACAAAAATATTTTGCCACACTAAAGAATCAAATACCCAAAACCACAAATTCCACATCAAAAATGTTATTAAAATGCCCACAATATAAAACGTAATTGAAATTAGAATTACATTTCTTTTATCCATACTTTCAAAACATTATAATCCTCTTAATTCCCCTCATTATACACCCCACCAAATTAGATTGACATTTAAATGGGTATTTAATTCCACCACCATCACATCAAATGTAACAACGTGAGATCAACACACAATATTGTCATTCTGAATTAAAAAAGGTACCTGACCCCTTTTATTTCGGAGATACTCTTCTTTTTTCATAATTTAAAATTAATAAAACTTACCTCCTATCAATTAAATCATAAGCTAGACTAGCTAAAACTATGTAGTGAATTGCTAAATTTTTATCAATTTCATTTGCTGGTGTGTGTGCCTTTTCATTCCTTAATTTCTGTATTGCCATATGTAAAAATTTAACACCCTCAAAAAAATCCTTTTCAGGTTCATCTTCAGCTACGCGACCAAAGATGCTCAGATAGTTGTTCTCTGAAAAGGCCTCATGCGCCCTTTCTTTGCCTGTAATATCTTTTAATTTCTTCCTAACTATTTTATAGGACTCCTCAATAGCGTTGAAATAATGCCCACTGATTAATAATTCCTTCACATGAGAAAAAACTTCTTTTTGTAAAACAATATAAATACTACCATTTTTTATATTTGCTTCATCATACCTTGAAATCTCACCAAACTCTAAAAAATTCAAAAATTCCTTAAACTCATTATAAATAAACTCTCTTCTTTTTTTCCAACTTCCTGCACCATAAGCAATATTCATTAGTTGGTTTATAAAACTTTCTAATGTCCTGCAATTTTTCAAAAATATTGGCACATTATCAGGATACCTCTGAATAAAAAAAGTTCTTTTCTCTTGATAATACACATCATTAAAAGCATTGGGGCTTGCTATTAACCCTACGAGATCCTCTTGAAAAGCTAGCGCACTTTTATAATCATCATTACTCATACACGAATATATGCCCTAAAAGTATTCTTTCAAACTTCCAAGGTATTATTATATCTTATTAATCAATTACATTTTATCATTTAAAACTCGACTACCTAACAGTCTACTCACAATGCTACCCGCGTTTGTAATTATAATTAATTCTACCATCTGCAGCTTTTAAAACCCAGACCCGACACTTGCCCAATGATTCAAATCCGGATTGCATTATTCATACTGACTATTTAGCCAGAACGGTCCTATATACTCACCAAAACCATCCCCACAATTACACTTCTTTTATCCATAATTTCAAAACATTATACTCCCCTTAATTCACCTCATTATACACCCCACCAAATTAAATTACCATTTAAATGGGTATTTAATCCCACCATCACCTAACTACGCACCCAACGCTTTCAATTATTATTTTTTAAAATTAAAAATCAATTCCCAATGACGATAGTAATCTTATATCACTACTTGAGGGTAATGTTCCGTATTTAGCATAATTTTTCAAGTTATATTCCGTAGCATTAATTTGATTTACTAAACTACTCAATGCAGAACTTTGACTTTGAAGCGATTCCAGCTCTGCTTCCGGCAGAGCAATTTTTCCATTCATCTTAGACATAGAAATAGGGGAATCATAGATTCTTTGTATTTCCTCTTGCTTATCAATTATTGCACTATTGATTTTCTCAATTTCACTTTTTGCCTTACTCTCCATCACAGCTAATTCGCTCAATGCGCTCCCCGCTCGCTCCTCACGCAACCTAACCTCTTCAGCTTGTCTTTTTTCCTCTGCTTGCCTCTCATCTTCCGCTCGTTTTTTCTCTTTTGACTCCTTTTTCTCCTGTGCTTTCTTTTCCTTCTCTAACTTCTCCAGCTCTTCCTCTTCCTCCTTCTCTTCCTTCCTACGCTTTTCATCCTCTTTTTCTTGCTCTTCTAGATATGCAACATCAACGCCCACTTCCTCATTCGCAGATACCTCCACCGAACTATCTTCGATATTATCCTGATACTCACTCAACACGGACTCCTCAACTTTAGCTAATTCATCAATCTCTTCAATTGCTTCTTGCCGCTCATGTTCTTCAATTTTAGCTTCAAGCTTCTTTTTAGCTATGATGAGATCCTCCTCCCTATTCTTGTTTTCGCTTATAGTGCCTTGCACTTTACTATAAGCAACATAAGAGCCTGATGAAGTAATAATAAACAAACTAACTAATCCTATTATTAAATTCTTTTTATTCATAATGCCTTATAATAAATATTTATTATTTTCTACCAAAACTTAAGCCCCCGTAAAGGACTTAGTAGCAACTTACTCAGCGTCCTCTCTCACTTCTGACATTATTCTATAGATTCAATAAATTTCAAAAATTTTCGCATTTCAAGCTCCTTGTCTCGAAACCAATTCGTTGACCAAATTCTATACACCTTAAATCCCATATCTTCTAATTCTTTTTGCCTATACATATCATGAGCATGCGCTTCATCAGACTGATGATATGCTTTTCCATCGCACTCTAAGATAATATCCTCAGATTTAGTTTTCACCACAAAATCCAACCTAAAGCCACCAACCTTATACTGTTGAACGATCTTATCTTTCTCGAAATGCTCCAGTAGCTCCTCATAAACCTCCTCTTCAAATGGAGACTCAGAGAGTCCATTATTACCAGAAACGACTCTTGGCTTCTCAAAGCTTTGCTCTTTTAAGATTTTTAAAATTCCTTGAGCCATCTCATTGTCACGATTTGATATAGCTTCCGCATAAGCCAAATAAGCGTACAAAATACCTTTTTTATTATTTCCCTCACTCTGAACTATTTCTGGATATGAAAGATATTTTTCTTTAGGAATTGATGTACAGACATAAAGCTTCTTTTTTGCCCTTGTAATTAAAACGTTCAATAGTTTATACCCCTCAATTCTATTCAATCTCGCAAAATTCTGAGAAAATTTTCCGTCAGGCTTTATGCCATAGGTAGTTGATATTATAATAATATCCCTTTCGTCACCTTGAATATTCTCAAGGTTTTTCACAAATAAACCATTCTCTTTAAGCTCCTGTAATTTTTGAGAAAATGAAACATCTGCTTCTGCAACCTTGTTGAGTGTTTCGATAATTAAGTTTCTTTGATTAATATTAAATGTCGCTATTCCAATTGATGGATACTTACCCTTTTGATTGGGATGAATTTCTTCTTTAATAATCTTTAAAACCTCTTCTATTTCTGAAGGATTTGTACTAGATTCAAAGATTCCATTTACAGCTCTAAATTCAATCGGCTTATAAACTTCCTTCTCCGGAAAAGATATGAGATTTCCACCATAAAAAGCACTATTTGAAAATTCAATAAGAGCTGGGTGTTCAGAGCGATAATGGAAATCCAAGTAGGATTTATTAATCTTCTTAAGGTCTTCCGCATATTGCAATAAAGACTCGCTCTCTACTAAAATAGCCTGGTCATCATCTTCTGTGAAAACATCATCCTCCTCGCCCTCTTCAGTATCTAGTGTTTCAGCGGAACTTTGAAAATAATTTGATGGAGGCATTTGATGCTTATCTCCTGCAATAATTTTATATTGTCCACGAATTAGGCTCGTAAATACATCAGGGACACGAAGTTGACTTGCTTCATCAAAAATCACAATTTCAAACAGTCCTTGCTCAAGTGGAAAGATTGAATTAACAACATTTGGATTGGTCAGAGTTACAGGAAATAGAGTTGTAAATAAATTCAAATCAGTTTCAACTAATTTTCTCAATGAATTACGACGACCAAATGTTTTATTTTTTCTTAAATTATAAAGAGTATTAAAGTTATGCTCAGTTGAAGAAAGTTCGTCATTCCTCTTATTTCCCCAAATATGCACTATTTGATTCAACTGCCCTTCCTTTAATTCCGCATGAAGTGCTGATATTTGTTTTAATTTTACATCTGACTTATTAAATCCAATCTTAGAATTCTCCTCATAATTTAAAAGCGCACCACGATAATACCATGCCTTAAAAATATTCTTCCAATCTTCCGTAGAGATATTTTTTAGCACCAATAAGATGTCAAGTTCATATTTATTACACCTTGATTCAAAAAATTTCCAATTATGAAAACTTTCGTAAGCATCTAAATATTTCTGAATTTTTTTAGTTTTTTCTTCAAAGTTAGAGTAATATTCTAAGACCGCTTCAAAAGTTCCTAATTCAACATGATCTTTAATTTTAAAATCAAAAACCTTATTCAACATTAATTGATGTAAGTCTTTTTCCGTTTTCTGCAAATTTGATTGCACGCTTTTAATTACCTGAGTTTGAGTTTTAATTTTCTTAATCTTAGTTAATACACCACAAACTTCTACATTTAGCTCATCGAATGATCCAATCTCTTCAAACCTTTTAAGATTCAAGCCTTCAAACCCGAGTACTTCTAATTTTGAAATAATTTCAATTACATCGTTCAGTAATTGAGGTATCTCCTTTCTAATACAGCATGTTTCCTCATGCTTTGAATTAAAAATTGAACCAATTAAAAAAGAAAGGTTTTGCTTCAAGCTTTTTTCATTAAATTTTTCACCTGCAAGCTTACACCCCTTTTTGTATAAAGTTTGCAATTTCTTTAATTTACAAGTGACTTTTTCTATATCATCTTCACATATCTTAATCGAATCAGGACTAAACAGGGAAACCTTTTCATCCTCACAATCACATTGACTCTTTTTAGATAAAAATAAATTAACTAACTCTAAAGTTTGCAGAAGCTTATTCACATCTTTTTTCACTTTCTCATGAATTGCCCACTTATATTCCTTAGAAAATAAATCTATACAAAGCTCGGAAAAAACTTCTTCAGAACCTATTTCTAAATCTTCAAATAAATAGCCTGCGTCTTTTACAGTGTTGAGATATTTTAAATATTCTTCATGATTAAATTCTAAAAATTCATAATCTAATTTCTTAATTAAATCATGAAAATTTGATGATTTTGAAAAACGGAGATATAAGCCAATAAGCTCTTTCCACGTAAAATCTCCAAAGACTTTTTTTAAAGACTCTGCGTATTTAGCATTCAACCCTTGTTTTAAGTGACAAAACTTTTTATATTTATCCTCAAATTCTAGTTCCGAAAAATAACTACAATTAGGATTATCATTAATATTCCTCGCTTTTTCAATCACTTTCTTTCTATCTTTATTAACGTCATCAATCACAACAGAAAAATCTCCTAGTCCTGCCTTGTCCAAATTAGCCTGAATTACATCAAGGGCTGTTTTCTTTTCACAAACAATCAGACACCTTGCTCCGTTTGCCAAGGCATTGGAGACAATTGCAGTAATTCCCTGACTCTTTCCTGTTCCTGGAGGTCCTTGTATTAGCTTTATCTCATCTTTTGTAAGTGTGTTTATAATCTCCTCCTTACTCGGATCCGTCTCGATTGCAGAAATAGTAGAAGTTTGAAATTTCTCTAAAATCAAATCTTCACTTTCAAATTCATCTACTCGCTCCAATAATTCTTCCGTTGCATGGATAATCGTTTCTTTTTGTGACCGATAAATTCCAAAGACTCCACTCCATTGTATCCATGCCTTTGAGTTAGCGATTGATTCAATTGTTTTCTTATCTGGGCATTTTTCAATCCTTACTTTTAAATCCTTAGGCTTTGAACTTAATTGAGATAAAATATTATCACATAGCTCCAAAAGTTCACCTTCATCTAAAACTCCGTCTTCGAGTATCTCTTTTGGAATTTTTTCTAACTGAATAGCTTCATCCTTTGAAAGATGAGTAATGAGTAGCTCATTTAATTTTATAGGATAATCTTCATCTTTTTTTATAACCCATGTATTTTTATTTTGATATGACCTTTCAATATCCAGACTCCAGATAAAAAGAGGTGCCTTAATGATTTTCTTCGGATCATTTCTATCGCGTTTTATTAAAAGAGGAAAACCAAAACCAAAGTTTTTAATACCAAACTCCAAAAAATTATCATTATTTTCAATCACCTGCGTGTCTAATCTTCTTGATAAAAGAGTGAGTTTCTTTTTCTCCTCCTCACCTAGATCTCCTAAATCTATTTTGTCATAAGAAATAGGAAAAGAAAAAGAATCATTACTCAAAAGAGTCTTGATAAACTCTTGCGGAAAACCCTCCTCTATTTTTGACAATTGAAATAAGTCCAATCTCGTTGCTGAGCGACCAGGAATTGCATTCAAGTGAATTGACCTAGCATTGCCCACTTTTAGCTTATTAAGTAATTTCTTGATAAATTTTTTATCAAATTTAATTTGTGAAACTTGTTTTGTCATAAATATCTATAGGTTATTTTGTAAGAATTATTTTTCTTTTTTATTATTAACATTTAATTATACAATCAATCTCAAGCAACTCCTAATTAAAAATATATAACAAGAATCCAAATAGTGGCCCCATTAGTACTCTAAACCAATTTGTTTCTCTTTTTTGTTCTTGTTGAGTATTTTCAACTTCTTTTTCCTCCTCTACTGAATCCTGAACACCCTGAACCTCTTGATCACTCTCTTCAACAACTTCATTGCTCTCACTGGAATCATCTCCAGAAACTTCCTCAACTACCTCCTCCTTTTTAAGTTCACATTTTGAATCTTCGAACTCGTGTCCCTCGCTACATTTACATTTTTCCTCTTCTGAATCATATTCTGAATTTTCTCCAATTGAGTTTTTGCAATATTTCTCTTCGGTGACACAATCATCTCCAGATTTTTTGTGACCGCTTTCACATTCACATTTTTCAGAAGTTGAATTGTATGATGAGTTTATTGAACAAGTTGGCGCAACTGGCTCAGCTGGCGCAGCTGACTTGGTCGGAGCGGTTGGTTTCTTATACTCAGGCGCTGGCGCTGTGGTTCCCGTTCCATTTGCACCATAGGTGCTTTTGATTGGTTCTTTTGGTTGAGGTTTTGCTTTTGCGTTGTGACAATGATATTGACCCGAACTTAATCCCCATGAAGAACAATTTGTTCTACAAGTATGACATCCGCTACTATCTGTTCTATCTGGATGTGCAAACACACTTGGTGCAAAAACAAAAAACATCAGCATCACAATTGCCCATTTAACTTTATTCATTTTTTTGATATTCTCCTCCTTACCATCCAGAAAATTCATCTAGTGAATTAAGCTTATCTTTAATCTCTGCATTCTACTGCGAAACTAAAGATAAACTCTAAGGAATCAAATCATTAACTTTAATTATTCCGATATTCTTTTTTAAAAAAATCGCTACTCTACCACTTTTTACTATACTTATTTTTCACAACCCTGTTTATAAACGTGCTTAATCCTTGTCCCTGAGTAGCAAGACTCTTCATCTCTTCAACGTTAGCATCCCCAGCGCTTCCGTAAGTGTAGCGATAGTTTGTGTATCTGAAAACTGGTGACGGATTAAACTCAACATCAATGAAATCATCTCCGATTTCATAAGTAATCACATTGGAATCTCCCCCGAGATTCTTGTACTTTTCCATAAGTTTTTATTTAAAAAAATTAATACTAAACACCTCAAGCCCACTCATTTTCTAACTGAAAAAGGCTTCCAATAGAAACTAAAAAACAATATGAAATAAAGTTAAAGAAGTTATGAAGTTTTTATCCAGGACGGTCCTATATATTTATTTCCGCACTCCCTTAAGCATTTTCTTATCCTCACTTCTTATCTTCCTCTCAACTTTTTTCACATCCTCCTCTGGAGGCAAATTCTCAGGAACAATACCACGACTTTTCAATGTTCCTCGAACTGTCTTATTATTAGTAATATGTTCATCTGAAATCTCGTTTTCTGTTTCCATTTCCTTTTCTTTTGCGTTGAAAATTGTAATCTCCGTTGCAAAATCTTTTGCCTTAAGAAGGATTGTTGGCATAAAATCAGCCAAAGGCTTATTATTTTTTACCTGCCATTTTAATTTCATCTCTCGAGTAGTTTTTCCAAAAAGAGCCTTATCTCCTTTGCTCCTGATGAATGCAAAGTTTCGAACATCACCTGTTTGTTCAAAAATTACAGATGAAAGCTCTTTCTCAGTCTCTGCTAACTTACCTCTCGCTTGCACTCTTTCTGATTCTAAAATTCTTTGCTCAATAATTTCAAGTTTTCTTGTTTGAACTGCAAAATATGTTTGAGCAAAAGAAATTTGTTCTTTTTTAGGATCTCCATTTTGAGCAATTAAGTAACAGGCATAGCGAGTAAGCATCATGTCATCAATCTCTTTTTGAGCCCCCTTGGGCATTTTGATCGTTTTCCTGACGTCAGGAAAATGATCCTTTGGATTGTGTCCAGAAATTTCACAAGATGTTTTTGCTTTCAAAATAACCTTATTAAAATTTTCCCACTTAGAGTATCCAAGTAAATGTTGCAGATCTCGAGCCAACCAAAATTCCAATCCATCCTCGGTCTTATTTACGATTGATTCAAGGTTTTTAGTGAGTGATTTGATGATTTCTTTTTTCATATTCTTTTTGATAGTGATAATTATAATGATATTATACCACTACACCACTGCAATTGAAACTCTATTTTCTTAAATAACTCTCTTAATCCACCTATTCATCTCACCCTCCCACTCCTAGACACCCCTCATCAAACCACATCAAATTAAATACATATTTAAATATGTATTTAATCCCACACACTCACTTACTTCTTCCAATCCTTAATAATCAACTTTCCTCGCTCCTTAGAAACAACAACCTTTTGACCCTCTCTCCACTTGAGCTCCCTCACGAACTCAATCGGAAGAGTAATAGAATAGCTCGATCCACTTTTTGAAATTTTTCTCACATTTCTTTCTTCAAGACTCCTTCTCATTTTTTTATATACTAAAAAATTAATTCTCTTTTAAACACTTCCGTCAATCACATCCCCTCTTTAACTAAAAAAGGCTCCCAATAGAAACTAAAAAAACACTACTTAATTAAGCAGTGTTTAATCATAACATAAACAATATGAAATAAAGTTAAAGAAGTTATGAAGTTTTTATGAAGTAAAATTTGAGACTTATTATCACTTCCGAAAAAAAGAAATACCTATTTAAATGGGTATTTAAATATGTATTTAATTAATCATCTATCCCACCCAAAAAATACTTAAGATCTTCTAAGTATTTTTCAAGCAATAAAAAAAGCTTGTACTTATTATAAGTACAAGCTTGTTGTTCATTATTTCACAAAGGATTACTTCTTATCAGAATCACCATTCACATAGAACGGTGCTCCAAAAATAGAATCACTTGTCAAAACTGCTCTTTTAATTACACCACTCTTGGTTAATTTTTTCTGCAGCTCAACCATCTTAAGCGTCATTGTTCCTTCGACGCCAATCTGATCAATAGAAGTTTTGAATTGATTCGCCAATGCATCAGTTTCAGTCCTTAAACGAGAAGCCTCTCGCGTGCCTTCGGAAATGATCTGATTTGCAGCAATGCTTGCGTTAGCAATTGCTTCATCTCGTTGTCCCTTCGCCTTATCCTTAGCCTTCCTGCCGCCTTCTATTGAAGTATTAGCATCCCTCAGCATCCCCCTAGCTTGTTCGATAACATTTCCGCCAGGAAATTCAAATCGAGATGGAAAGATAACTTGAGTTACAGTGAATCCAAACTCTTCTGAATAAGCAGCCACATTTTTCGTAAGTATATCAGCATAATATTTGGGATTCTTTCTAATTGCATCAGCTTCCTTATCCTGAGTAAGCTCACCCATTCTGACATTCACATACTCTCCAGCTTGACGAAGAGCTTCGTAGATTCTCTGATCTTGAATTCCAGCAACACTAGAATAATCTCGCTCTTTTTGACCGAAGTGAGTATAAAACTCCCAAGGATCAGTTACTCTACCCAGAATAGTAAACGGAACAGTCATAGTAACGCCCTCCCTACTATCCCAACTAAGCGATTCATCATATGGACTAGACGCATCCACAGCTGCAGTGAAGTTATATGAATTCACTTCACTATTAACCACAAAATGCTTTGCGTTAATTCCAACCGCGAGATCAAATCCAAATGACAATAAGGGGTTGTTAGTTGAGTTAACGGGCTTACCACTGTTAATATCATACTGAAAGCCTAGTTCATTTTGCTCAATCCTAACACAACTAGAAAATGAACCCATTATTATAAGAGTTGCAAAAAACAATGCCATTACTATTAACTCTTTCATTGAACACCTCCTCTTACCATACCCTGATTAGTATTAAAAAAAATCTTACTATCCTTCGGAACGATATCGATGGTTGTTCCTCCGGACTCTAATCCATCAACCAGACCCATCATAGTCTCTAATCTCACATAATTATCAGCACCAACCAATTCAATAAACTTAGTTTTTCTATATTTCTGAGCCGCTGTAATAATTGAGATCTTTTTTGACTTCGCTTCGTTGACCTTAGTAGCAGATACAGTTATACCCTCCTGATTTAAGCTTGCAATCTCCTCATTCAATGGCATCAACTCCTTATTGGTAAGCTCTAAAACTCTGCTCTCAACATCTCGCAAAACTATTTTGTTCATTGTATCCTGCTGAGCGACTGGAACTCTAACTGCTGATGACATCGCAACTAATGAAAAATGTAATCCGTACTGATTAAATTTCCGATTCATAAAATCATGCGCGTACTTATTTATTTCCTCCTTGCTTCTGATAATATCCAAGGCTTTTTTGTCAGCACAATATTCAACAAATGGTTGTCTTAGTTGCTGCTTAAAGCGACCTGAGATCAGCTCTCTGAGAACATCAGAAGATCCAGAATAACGACGCAATTGATAAGCCTTCATCAGCTTGATTAATCGATCTTTAATATCCGGATAAGTTGGATCGATGTACATATGTACAACAACATCAAACCTAACAGCTCCTCCATCAGAATCCACTACAAACTCTTCATTCTCATGACTCTCGAAACTTTCCCTGAAAGAAAATTCATAAGCCTGGAGACCCAGTGGAAAAATTAAAATTTTAATCCCTGGTCTCTCAATAGGTGCCCTTTTGGCAGTAATTAGTTCTGCAACAAAATTATCCTCCAGATCACTGTTGCCTTTTTCACCTTTGATCTTTTCTGGATCTACATCATCATTAACCACACTACTAGTGCGATCACCCATTGTTCTTAATACCAATGCGAGCTTGTTTTGCTCAACCGGTGATCCACACGCGGAAAGACCGATCGCAATAAGCAATACAACCAAGACTTTTGCAATATTTCTTCGTGTCATAACCATCTACCTCCTCAATGCTTTAGCTTTAGACTTAGCCTTCAAAAAAACACCCATCACTATAATGATACTACCTAACATACCAGCAAACCCTATTCCCATTTGCCAATCACTTGGAGCAAAAAATTGTTCCAAAGAGAAAGGAAATACAAGAATAAAAGCAATAGCTGATAAAATTAGATAATAATCCCATTTGCGGAGAATAACTTTATCCGCAATTATTCGATATTCCTCCTTCTTCCTAACTTCTTGTTTAAACTCCTTAATCGCTTCTGCCTTTTTCCTCTCCAGTGCTTTATTCACCTCCACTTGAAGTTTTTCTTCTGAAAAAGCTATTCCAGGAAAATGATGTTCCCACTCCTGCCTAATTAAACTAGAGTATGACTTCCTATACCCTTCAACAAGCAGATTTGAATGCTCAATAAATCTTTGCAGCTTTACTGGTTTCATCAGACCCTGACTCATAAATGCACCCTGCATCTCTTTCACAACATCATTAATATAAATTCTCACAGCACTCCTCCTTTTCAAATAGAGTTAATCTTAAATTGAATTATTAACGAACGACACACAAGGTTAACATTAAATTAAATATTTGTCAAATAGATTTCAGTAAAATTACTCTTCAACAACCAATTGTCCGCAAGCAGCCTTAATATCTCCTCCAAAACTGTGCCTAAGAGTTGCATTTACTCCTACTTTTTTGAGGGTGTTTAGAAACCTTTCAACATTTTTTCTTGAAGAAGGTTTGAAATTTCCTGTTGGATTGTAATTGATCAGATTCACCATATACAACGGCTTTTTCATAATCATAGCTAATTCTCTGGCGTCCTCCTCTGAGTCATTCACTCCGTCAATCAGCAAGTATTCAAACATCACTTTTCGATGCTTTTTCAAAATATACTCATCCACTGCATCCAAAACCTCTCCCAAACTATCTTTCTTATTAATCGGCATAAGCTCAGACCGAAGTTCATCATTTGGAGCATGCAGAGAAATCGCAAGATTGACCTGCCTATCTTCATCTGAAAATCTATTTATTCCATCAACAATCCCAGAAGTAGAAACTGAAATATTTCTCGCACCCAGTCCGATGAATTTTTCATCATTCAAGATTTCAATTGATTTCGCGACATTGTCATAATTCAAGAAAGGTTCTCCCATTCCCATGAAAATCACATTAGAAATCCTATCATTTTCACTAAACTTATTTTTCAAAAATCTCGCAAAAAACAAAAATTGATTCACGATCTCATCTGAACTCAAGTTTCTTTTTAATCCCATCTTTCCAGTCGCACAAAACGCACAACCCAACGCACAACCAACCTGAGAAGAAACGCAAAGTGAATTCCTTCCATCTGCATATCTCATCAATACCGTCTCTATCTTCATTCCGTCTTCCAAGGTGACTAGGGCTTTGAAAGTTTTTCCATCACTCGATTCAAAAACTTCCCCGTCAACTTCCAATGAGCACTCCCTATTTAACTCCTCCTGAAGTTTTTTAGGCAGATTAGTCACATCATTCCAGTCATTCACAAGTTTTCCAAACACGCCTTCAAAAACCTGCTTCAATCGAAAACCAGGTTCTTTATCTAAAATCAATTGTAATTTTTCTAAATTCATATCTAACAAGCTTATACCTTTTTCATGATTTAATCAATAGTGAGTAAAATAAAAGCCCTGCAATACGATGATTGCAAAGCTCTATACTCTCTCCTCTTTTATTTTTCAACACCCGGGATGATCCAACTCAATCATTCTCTCAAGAGCTTCATCGGAACGATTCTCGCACCCTTGAATCTTCTCAATTAATTGATCGCTACCCCATCGAACCGCCTTAGTGTGCGACTCTTCACATATGCCTCTAACAAACTTGAAATCTTCCGTAACATTTTTGCCATTTGGGACTATGTGAATAATACGCACAGAAAACCCTAATGAATTAGTAAGGTCACGGCCATAATCAAGGCGCATATAAAAAGGGTAATGCACTGTCTTTGCCAAAAAACCGGTTCTAAACGCCACTCTTAATCTCCTTCAACTCAATTTTGTCTGATTGACTTGTAATCCTGTCGATATCCGCCATTTTCTGATGTAGCATCTTAGCAAGAAGCCTAAATCTCTCTGAGTCAATATCCTCAGCAAGAATTCCGGAGACAATATCTTCGGTAGTTCTTTCGCAATAGTCCATATAGTTATATGAACTGGGATATTCATTCCCAGTTTCTGTGCAAACAAGTACTAGCTCCTCCGCGACAATCTCCAGAAAGCTCCTCTTGTCTTCATCGCCCCACGTAGAAACTCTCTCCCCGTTATTCCTAATAAGAAGGTTTATCTCCGCAAGTGATTCCTGATCCAAGTCGCTTTTTGCAATTGCCCTGATCACTCCACTAGTTACCCAGTTAATAGACAATTGTATCGATCGATTTAAATCATTTACCATCCCATTCTTGAACTTATCTCCAGGCTCCTTCAGCAACCATTTCAAAGACATAATTATTCCTCCTTAAATTGATCTCGAAATACTTCTTTGAATACTTCTAGTAGTATCGCCTCTATGATCATCAATCAGTCTTGCTGCAACACTGGTCAATTTATTTGAAATCATTGCCAGTGTTAATATATACCGAGCACACCTCTCATTTTCCTTATTAACTTTAGATGCGTCCTCAGTCAACCCTGCAATCTCAATGATCCTAAAATTATTAACAGATTGCCCTTGATAACCAACATCAATGACATATTCCATACCAAATTCATTCTCCAAAAATTCAAAGAAGTTTGATATTTTCACAATATCCCATTGCGACACATTAGTCCCTAGGAACTTATCAGGGATTAAGTCAGATTTGTTTTCATTGGATAGCTTCAAAATCGCTTTTTCTGACATCAACGAGAGACTATATCGTATTCCTGCATCAAACTCCCCTTCATAGCAATTTTCTGCAATACAGACATTGCCTCCACCAAAAACACTGGCAAAAAGAAACACTACCACAACCATTGTTTTGATTTTTTTTCGAACAAACACAAACATCACAACCTCCTCCTTAGAATTAATATTGTTAAGGCACTTTTGACAAATCCTTACTTTTTAAATCGTCAATACACTCTACCGCAAATGCACAAATTTGTCAATGCACATATGGATAAAAAAATAAAAGAGCTTTGGTATTTTTTCTACCAAAGCTCTTATTTAAGATATTATATCTTACTACTTAATAGGGATTTCATCACCAGTGTCCGAATTTTTCCATTGCTCTCTATCATCGACACTTCTCTTCGCGGAGTATATATTGATATCGCCAATAGAGCCAGAGTCATCACCCACCGACTCATCCTCAGGGTCTTCATTAATAGGAATATCCAAATCAGAGAGATTCAGCTCCTCCCCATCTTCAACCAAATCATCCTTGGAAATATCGATACCGGATTCATCTTCGAAGATTTTACTTATATTCCCATCATATTCTTCCCTGATAGTAATACTTAACATTCTCAAGTCCCTTGCAACAGACTCTAACTCTGTCAACTTATCATAAGCAGGCTTGAGATTTTCATGTAATTCAGCAGAATCAACATCATAAGCATTGGCTTTCTCAACCAAATCACTCAGTTCCGTGTAATATTTAGAGTAAATATTTATATTACTAATCGGGTCTTCGTTTCCACTTTGACCAAGTAACGCAAATTGCTTCTCGAAAAAATCGAAAAATTCAGCCTTATCCTTCTCTGGCCAATCCGATACTTTTCCCTTACCCGTAGCCTCGCACAACAACTTAATCATCCCGGTCTTAGATCCAACTCGATCGCTTTCGTTGATCATTTCAATAATGACATCAAATATTTCATCAATAACCTCATTGAAACGCTTCTTTGTGAATTCTCCCAGATTGCGCCGAAATGCTTTTTTCTTATTGGTGAACATCATAGTATCTCCTCTTTTTGTGGTTTTCGTGGTCCCTGTTGATCTTAAATAGTAAAGTACAGCTCAACAAATTAATTAATATTAAACTAGTCAATTCGTCTAAGCAAATTAGCACAAACCCATAATTTAGTCAATACCCTCAACAAAAAAATACACCTCAGGGTGTATTTTTTAGAAATATTTATCTATGAGTTGTTTCGTCTTCTCCTGAGAAGCACGCCAACTGTTTTTAGAATAATCTGAACATCTAGCAATAACGACCAGTTTTCAATATAATATAAATCAAATTTATATTCATCCTCAAAGTCAAGATCAGACCTTCCTGAAACTTGAGCGAGTCCAGTAGCCCCGGGTTTCACGGTCAAAAGTCTCCTGTGATATTCACTATATTTTGCTACTTCTCTTTTTTGATGAGGTCTTGGACCAACCAAGCTCATATCCCCCTTCAAAACATTGAAAAATTGAGGAAACTCATCAATTGAATATTTTTCAATAAAAGTTCCTATCTTAGTTTTTCTTGGGTCATCTTTGATTTTATACAAAGGACCTTGTCTAACACTCTTAGTTCTAATCAGTTCTTTTTCAAACTCAAGAGCTTTTTCAAAATTAGGATTCTTTTTGTCTATGCAATATTTCCATTGAAAATATCTCAATTTGTAAACATAAATCTGTTTCCCATTTGAACCAATTCTTTTATTTCTATAAAAAATCGGACCGTCCTTATCCTCTATCTTAATCAAAATTGCCACAACGGCCAATATTGGTGAAGTAATGACAATGAAAATCAGTGAACCAATTATATCGAAAGTTCTTTTCACAATCCTTCCCCATCCATCCAAAGGAGTATGCTTAATCTCCAAAATAGGTTCTCCATTTATTGTTCTCATCTCAAACTTCACAGTCTGAAGTGCGGTCGGCACAAATCTATATGTAATACTATTAATAGCACAAAAGTCAACCAATTTCTCCAAATCCTCATCTGGAATAGATGAATCGCAGACGATTATCTCATCAATACCCTTCTCCTGTCGAATTTTTTTAACTACATTAATTCTAGCAGTCTCAATTTCGTCAATAATCTTATAACCTAAGCGAGGCCTTCTTCGAATCATATTTGAAAAAATACACAACTTTCCATTTCTACCAATCAACAAAACTCTATGAACTCCAATATCCTTCTTAACCAATAGCCACTTCTGAATATTATTCATCATCATCCTACCAAAAGAAACATAGAACGTAACTAGCAACCAAGCTAAAAGAATAATAAACCTAGAAGAAAACCACTCCCTCTTTAGAAATATTGCCACAATGATAATCATCAAACCTATTGAAGTAGCAGTAGAAACCTTCAGAAATTCCCTCCAAAACTTTCTTGTTACTCTAATATCATAAAGACCTTCAATTGCAAAAACAAAAACAAAAACAGGCGAAATAACTAATGCTATTTTTAAAAAATCCGGAAAAGCTACTGTATCTGTAAGATGATTTAATCTAAACAAGTCCAATGTAGCTGGATATTCACGAATCCAAAAAGCAGTTACACTAGCCAATACAACCATCAATAAATCAACTGGGACTTGAACCGCACTAAAAAACAATTCAGATTTTTTCATATTTTTTTTAAATTTAACCCTCTAATCTGAGGATAATTCTAATAATAATTAAGATAAATCTATAAGCTGGATTCTGTTTCAAGATTCCGAAGAACCTTGAAGGTAATCATTTTTCTAGCCATATTGTTGCCAATATGATCATACGCGGCACTTCCACCCGAAGGTGGACACGACCTTGCACTCAAGTAAGGATTTAGCCGTTTCACTCTCAATGTTACCATCAAGACTCATCCTACCAAAATAGGATGTTTTTATCTTTTCAAATAAAAACGTCTCTGCTCGCACCTCTTTGTTACATATAAATATGCAACTTAGACGGGAATTACCCGCTACCCTTCTCCTGAAAAAATCAGGGAGTGTCCAGACTTTCCTCTTTTAGTAAAAACCAAAAGCGATTACCCGATTTACCTTAATAATTGTTAAAACTACCAAATAAACATTATAATTTATTATACCACAAATCCTTACGATTATATTACTTTTAGCTTAAAATGTCAATAGACACGCCCATAATCTATTAAAAAAAATTACATCACCTTGGCACTTGATTTTTTTTAAATAATCTGCTATTATTACTGAGTAAATTTGAAATAAGCATTCAATTGCTTTTATGGCGGCTATAGTTCAATGGTAGAACACTGGTTTGTGGTACCAGGTATGAGGGTCCGATTCCCTCTAGTCGCCCAAGTGAATCTATTTACAATCGCTCTTTCGTAGCGATTGTAAATAGATTCTAAGCCCTCGTGGTGAAATGGATATCACACTTGGCTTCGGACCAAGGTTTTCAGGTTCGAGTCCTGGCGAGGGCACCCGAAATCATCCCTATCAAAAAAACAACTTCCAGTGAAGTTGTTTTTTTGATACACAAAAATCACCCTGCTATCCCAGAGTGATTTAGATACTCTCCTTATTCAAATATATTTTTAATATCACCCAATTCCATTCTTGAGTATTCCTCCCGAATCCTGATACCAGACACAACTTCTTCAAATTTCTTTTCATTTAATTTAGCTGAAACTTGCATTGATTTTAAATATTCGATTTTCTGCTCATCAGTCCATTCTGAAACATAAACCTTTTCATACAAAACATAGACACCTGCCCCAGAAAGGATAATAAAAAATAATATAAACACCAATCCTGTTTTTCGCAACAAAGCAGAGCCACTACTTTTCAATAGATCCTTGAAGTTTATTTTTTTTCTCTCCTTTTTTGTTTTATCTTTATTTTTCTTCATTACATTATTAATCCTTTTTTAAATAGAAAATTACTCCTATATTTGAAATTACTCCTTTCTCGAAAACCACAGCCTTTTCAACATTCTCCTCAGAAGCAATACTTTGTACTTTTGGCAAAAATCTTTTTTCGTATAAAGTACCGACACTCACATCTTTATTTTCATCAAAACTCTCCATATTCATGGAAACGACTTCATTATGATATTTTACCCCCTTTAGTCCTTGTAAATACTTAATCAAACCTTCATAACTACCTTGTAGGTTAATATTAATCTTCAGATATTCACCCTCTTCAAGCTTCAACAATTCAACCATTTTCTCATCAATCTTCTTTGCGCTTTTACCTGGCTTAGCACTAGGGATAACAGAGATTTCAATATTATTATCTGTCGCTAAAGCAATCGCCTCTAAGCTCTCTGCCAAAGAAACCATCTTATCCTCAGAAAAGAATTCCCTTAACTCACCCAGCTTTCCCTGCGTCTCATTAAATTCCATTCTTATACTTGGTAGTTCTGTTAAAATATCTAAATTATTCTCATTTTCAACTACTATCTCCTGAGTCCTATTTGATGTTTCATTAATTTTTTTTAAAAAATAAGGCACCACCAGAGAAGCTAATAAGATAATCACTATCAAAAAAGTAATCATCCAAATATAATGTTTATTTTTTTTAAAAAATTTATTCATTTTTTTTTAACTTTAAACAATCCTTATTTATAAACAACACCATTTCAAAATCTATATCCTCCTTAATAACTATATCTGAGAGAGGAACATCTACGCCATAAAAACAGTCAGACGCTTCCAAATTATTCTTAAAGTCAATCAAATTATCCCTAGTAGCTGACTGTCCCAATAATGAGACCTTGTTTTCATTTGTGTTTAGACTTTCCAGTACAATATTATCGGGAGTATTTCCACTTAACTCATAAAAAATATTAGTCCAATAAAAATCATTCTTTTGAATAGATCGAATAAGCGAAACTTCTTTGTTTATCCTCTTGAACTCATCCTCATATCCTCGCACCTCTATAAATTCATTTTTACTAGTATTATCCTCACCAAGCTTTTGAACATTTTCTAGCTCTATTTTCAAAATAAAATTAATACTAAACAGTAAACTCGTAAAAACAAGTAACGCAAAAATAACTAAAAATTCTTGCCAGACAATAAATCGAGAAAGTCTTCTCTTTTTAATTTCCTTTTTTCTTTTTTCTGGAATAAGGTTAACTGTTATTTTCATTGTTTTTATTTTTATACTACAAGCTATATTTCACAAACCATCAACTTTTACGCTAAATATTCATCGTCAGCACCTTTAATCGAAAGACCAATTGATGTAGCGTATCTGATTATCTCCTCATGAGGGATTGGTGGAAGCTCACCTTTACTACTCAAGTTCACCCAAGGATTCCCTAACTCAACTTCTCTCTTTAGTTCCTTAGATAAATAAGTAACTATACCTTTTATATTGGAACCACCTCCGCATACCACTATTCGATCAACTGATTTTGAATATTTCAATCCATTTATATAAAAATCTATCGACTTTTGTATTTCCGAAATCAAATTCTTCAGCACTGGCTCAAGAGCCATAAAGATATGATCTTTTTCTGCAAATGATCCTATCCCATAAGTATTCTTCACCTTTTCAGCCTCCTCAACAGAAATGCCCATATCCTTTGCAATAAAACTAGCAAAAGAATTAAGTGAAATTGAGGCGCTTGAAGTAAAGCAAGGGGTATTTCCCACAGCAAACATCAAACCAACACTCCCTTTTCCCATGTCAATCACTAAACTAGTTTTTTCTTCATCCTCCCTTATTAAACTCCTAGCCTGAGCAATGGATTCCACTTCAAGATTAACGACTTCAAGCCCAGCCTCTTCTACTATCTCGATAAATTGCCCCACAACAGTTTTAGCAGAAGCCAAAACCAACACATCCACATTTCCCTCATCACTTTGTTGAATTTTTCTGTCTAATACTTGCCAATCGTAATAAACCCTATCAAGAGACAATGGAATATTTGCTTCAATTTCCCATTTAATCGCCTCTCTCATCTCATCATCAACCATCTTAGGCATACTCACAATTCTTAAAAATGATTTTGACTCAGGAAGAGAGCAAATAACTCTATTGGTTTTTATTTTTTTTGGTCCAGCATTTTTTATAACCTCTTTTATCTTTGAAATCAAGATGTCTTTTTTGATAATCTCTCCACCTGAAACAACTCCACTAGGTATGTCAATATTACCGTATGCAACTATGCTACTACGGTTATTGCTTTTCTTTATCTGAACAATTTTAACTGACAAATCATTAATGTCTAAGCCGAAAATTTCTTCAGAAAAATCTACTACCTTTTTATTGAAAAATCCCATTTTTTATTTTTGTTTTGACTAATTTTAAAAATCTCTATTTACCAAATAATATATCACAGAAAACTTGACTATTTTCATTATACATCATATAACTCATATCTTATAATTACCTACAATTCTTTCCAATTATCTATCTTATATATCCCTTCAATTGGAAAATATGGTGGTGGAGTATAGATCAAAGAGTTATCGTAAATAATATTTCTAGATGAATACCCAGAAAAACCATAGCCTTGATTTGTAGCAATTGCACCATAAACAGTAATTGAACTCTTACTGTCACTGTAATCAGCCCTTCCTACATAACCAATTTGAGCCAAAAGAGCTGCATCAATCCTCAAATTATTAGAGCTACCTTCCACAACTTCAATATTATTCTTTGCAATCAATCCAAGCACTGTTCCATCTGAATAATCATTATATGTAATATCATCACTAATATAAATATTCCCATGAACCGCACTAGGATTATTAGCAGCAATAACCAATTTCTTTCCTTCACTCAAATAACCCTCCACCCATATATTTTTATCCACATATATCGCCGCCACGTCTGGAAGAGGAAAATCACTTTTCACAGACTGCGTCTTAGTTACAACCCCCTTCTTTTCATTTAAAACCCTATTCACATCAATCACATCCCCCTTGAGAACAATCTGATGAGCTTTAGTTGATCGGTCAAAATCTAAATCCAATTCCTGTGCTGCCTCAAATATTTGCGAAAAGCTTGTTACCACTGTATCAAAATCTTTTTCTGGAACAGGAAATCTTTTTCCAAGTAAAAAAACACTACTACTCATATTTGTATTATATTCATCCGTCCAGCTAGTCCAAACACCATCTTTAGTTTCACCCACAACAGAATCATAATAGCTAGTTACAGCACTAGTCACCACGTTATGAGCAACCCCATCAAATCTCACCCCACCATTTGAATGAACACTTCCATTAATCTCCTCTCCATCATCAATGTATAAATCTGAGTTAGCCAAAAGAACATATTCACTCCAAGAAGCCAATCTTAGCCTTGCTTGTATTACTCGCTGAACATTCGGCCTATCATACATCCAACCAGTAGACTCAATTGTGGCGATTGTAGAGCCCTCTTCAGGAGGAGTAACTGTAATATTAAATCGGCCTATACCCCTATAATCAGCAGTATATGGTATGTCAACTCCATACGGATAAGGATCAGTACTTTCCCAAAAATCATACACTTCCTGTATTTGCATTCCTTCTGTTTGATGAGAAAGATACCATCTGTAAAATTCGACTCCAGCATCAGCCACATTCAGCGAACTCTCTCTTGTGCTTATATGTTCACTATAATTAATCTGAGAAACAACATATCTCACAAGACCAGAAAATAGGATTGCCGCCACGGAAACAATCATAAAAACGAAAATCAAAACGGAGCCTTTTTTTTTATTATTTTTATTTTTCATAAATTTTAAGTATCTATATTTCTAAAAGAGGCTGATGAACTTATCACAGTATCCCCAATATTATCAGGATCAACGTTAATATGAATTGTTACTCTCACCAAGGTTACATAAGATGACTGAACTGGAGTATCAACAATAGCGCCATTACTATCATAATAAGTAAAAAGTGGCTCGGCTTCCTCATTGACCAAGTAATCAGACAAAACAGAAACGACTTCATCATCCTCAGGGTAAGTTGGATTTATCCCAAGTATCGGCTCAGCTGTTCCAACTTTCAGCTCAGAACCTTCCACATAATAATGAACTCTTTCCATGTGATCATCATTATCAATATCACTGTAAAAAATTATTTCAAAATCATCACCAGAATCCAGAAAATACGCACCACTATCCGCTTGGGAAGATTTTCGAATATTCTTTATCATCTCAGTAACAGACTGAGAAGCCAGAAGAGAAGATTGCCCCATTTTAACTTCATTGACTCTGCCGTCCCATAATCTAACAAGCATCATACTAGATCCAGTCATCACAATAGTCATTATAGAAATAGCAACAATCAGCTCTATAAGTGTCATTCCTTTTTTGTTTTTTATTTTCATATAATACAAAATTCAATTAATACTTCAATAATAACAACTTTCTTAATTTCGAGCGAGACACAGGAAAAACATTGAAGCATATTCGGGATACGGTGATATGTTTTTTTCGAAGTCGCAGCCGAAATTAAGGGATTTGCGTTGAATAGTTAATTGAACTTGGTATGATTTAAAGGCTCATACTTAAGGTTTCCTCAGTTAACTGATCAACCACGACACTTGAACTCTCATCACTATAATCAACATGAGAAACAGTCACATCATAAGTTTCTCCATTAACTAACGGAACTAGCTCATCTCCAGGGAAAAAAGCAAACCCATACTGATCAGTTAAAATGGTTTCACTATATCCCAATACACTATTCACAACTTCAACAGAAGCGTCTTCAACAGGATTTCCGGTTAAGTCATCAACTATTTTCACAAAATACGAGTCCAAAGTGTCGTCCAGTATGATGATATCCTCCGCCAATATTTCTCCCTGCGCAAGAATCGTTTCATTTGATTCATTTCCAGTTCCTGAGTTATTTTTCCACAATGTATATCCAGGCTCATTTAAAGTAATAATATACTGACCAGGACTAATGTCAGCTATGCTTTTTAATCCATCAACATCAGAAGTAAGTGATTCACTGTAATTATATAAAATGGAAGTGTCGACATTAATTCCCATAACCCTTCCTCCTATTAAATCAAAATCCACGTCCCCAATAGGATTTCCATAGGCATCCTGAAATTGCATATTAATATCAGAAAGTTGACTCACAACAATAACAGACTCAGTAATCATATCTTCTACTACTGAAGCATGGACATCTACGGGATAATATGCAGTATCAGGGTAAGGTGGATAAGTACTAGCGGTCTCATAATTGGTTTTTGAAACCGTAATTTCATAACCTTGGTCAGAAACTGGAGATGAAGGAAGAATAACGCTCCCCACTAAATCGGTTTGAGTAGGCAGATTCACCGTAGGAGTTGTACTATTATTTATAATCGTAACATCCGCACCAGCAACAGCTGCTCCGTCAATATCAATAACACTCAGCATCAAAGTTCCTCCAATAATAGCAGCTTCTGTACCATCAGGAGCAAATCTAGAGGAGATCTCCACTTTTTCCCTTTCTGATTCACCACTCCAATATACCCTAATGGTTACATTCTTATAATCATTAGGTTCGGTATCATTCGGGTCTCCCCCCTCGGTTCCATCATCAGAATCATCTACATATATGATATCGGTGTAAACATGGAAACTATAAGCTCCTACATCAACATATTCATCAGGAACCAAATCACCATCAGGCACACCACCATCAGTACCAATCAAGCTATAATCCAAGCTACGCACAATCTCCATTCTTTCAATTGCAAGATTAGCTGCTGCCAATTTCTTTTTTGACTCAATGATTAATTGTGTTCCCGAACTAAATATCCTATAAAAAGAAACTGTTACTAATGAAAAAATAGAAAGAACCACCAATATCTCTACCAGCGTAAAACCTTTTTTTCTTTTTTTAAAACTAAAAAATGACATTTAAAAAATACTTTTAATATTATCACTCATATTCACCATCCCTCACTCACATTGTCATCCCGTCGCCACTTGTCATCTCGAGCGAAATGGAACGAGGTACGAGTGAAATGCAGTCGAGAGATCTCACCCCAACAAAAACCACAGACTACATACCTTAGCATCCTCCCCTTTTTAAAGGGGAGGATTGAAGAGGGGTTCCTTTATTTCAACTTCAACTTTCGATAAACACTTCCAGCAGCTACAGCCCCCTCAGCTACAGCAGTAATGATTTGACGAAACTTATTTGACCCAGTAGTAACATCCCCAGCAGCATAAACATTCTCAACGTTAGTTGCCTGGGTCTGATCTACTACGATGTAACTCTTATCATCAACATCCACTCCTAATGACTGAGCTATTGCCACACCAGGAACAGATCCGATTTCCACAAAAACACCTTGAACATCCAATTCTTTCTCTCCCTCACCACATTCATACACAAGACCAGAAACTTTTCCCTCACCTTTAACCCCAGTAATATTGTCACAAGAATGCACCTCTATCTTAGAATTGCCATCAACCTCTTCACCACGAGCTGGATTCCAAACTAGTCCACCTTCCTTATATATAACATAAACCTTGTTTGCAAATTCACTCAAATGAGTAGCCGCCATTGCTGCAGCATCTCCACCACCAATCACCGCGACATCCTTGTCCCTAAAAAACATAGCGTCACAAGTAGCACAATAAGAAACACCTTTTCCAATCAATTCCTTCTCACCCTTGATATTCATTTTCCTAGGCTTCATTCCCAAAGCTAAAATAATCGCCTTTGATTCATACTTTTCACCACTAGCAGCGTAGACTTCAAAACCAGTCTCAGTTTTCACAACCCTGTTCACCTCAGATTGAACAATTTCTCCACCCAAATCTTTTGTTTGGTCTATAAATTTATCCATCAAATCTTTCCCCGAAATCATTCTCTCCCCTGCCCAATTCTCAATCTCAGAAGCTTCAACAACCTGACCACCAATTTCACTTCCAATAATCAAATTACTCATCTTATACCGAGACGCGTAAATAGATGCCCCTAATCCAGCTGGACCAGCACCAACAATAATCAAATCATACATAAATTTCAGTTTTTATACCAAATTCAATTAGCGCTTCAACAATAACAAATTTCTTAATTTCGAGCGAGACACAGGAAAAATATTGAAGCATATCCGAGATACGGTGATATGTTTTTCCTAAGTCGCAGCTGAAATTTAGAGATTTGTGTTGAATGGTTAATTTAGTTTGGTATTATTATTACTTATCAATATATTTATATTATAACATATTTAAATGATAGTCTTTACTTTTTATAGTGAAAAAACTAGTCCTCCTCCACTTCTCGAAAGGACCTTATTAATCATTGCCTCCCCCTCTTTTTTTTCAAAGGGAAGGACTGAGGAGGGGTTTCTTATTCAGAACTACAAACTAAAAACTCTCAACTATGAACTAATTAGTTGCTCACCCTCATTTTCTGAGCTGTGAGGTTGTACAGAGCAGTAATTTCCGCCTGCGACAGTGTTCGGTTATAAATTCGCACTTCATCTGTTTCCCCATCTGCATAGGTACCAATGAATGTATCCCTTCTTCCTATCCACAAATCATCAGTTCCTGCAACTAATGAGCCTTGGGTGTATTCAACAGAGGCTGTTTGGGCGACTCCATCATAATAAATCGTAACATTACCACCGCTATCCATCTCCACAACATAATGGTGCCAATTTGAATCTACAGCCTTATTAACCCTTTCCCAAAAATCACCCTTACCAACAAAATCTATAATCCCAGCAGGGTGATGATAAAACATATAGCCAGCTGTATCTCGATAATCTGAATTTTTCTTTGACAACATAAAAGAATTACCTGTTCCAGTGCCTTTTGCCCATACAGCTATAGTAAAATCATTTATAAGATCGAGAGTAGCATTATCAGCAACGCTTATATATTCAGTACTTCCATCAAAACTCAGAGCTTGCCCCACATTCCCTGTCACATTATTCGTCGAATCCATATTCACAGAATCCCCATGAGCTTCTGTATCCGACCAATCAATAATCTCGGCACTACTTGCAGACCAATCAATGTCCTTCGTGTCCATTGACCAGTTTCCTACTAAGCCTGATTTAAGTGAAGCATCATTCACGTGACTCATTTTCATCTTTTTCGCTCCGTCATTATAAAGATTTAAAATTTCAGTGGCGTCGAGAGCGCGCCTGTAAATACGGACTTCGTCGATTGAACCGTCAAAATATGTATGGCCTAATGGATCATTCCTTTGCCTTCCTATTTCAGTGGGGCTTGAAGTATTTGCCATTGCAGTATAAGATCCCAATGAATCATTCACCGAACTGAATAGCGTACCATTTACATAAAATTTTAAACCGCCAGCACCCGTTCCGTCGTAAATACCCACTATATGATACCACCCATCAGTACCAATCGTATTATCTGAAACTATACCAATATAGTCCGTATTCCCTCCGTTATCATACAGTCTCATTTTTAGCTTATGTTCAGACGTGGTAATCCAGAATAAATACTCCCTATTCCAGCTATCTAAACCTAAACTTTGACTCTTAGTAATAACCAAACCTCCATCATCATGGTACACCCAAACAGAAAAAGTAAATGAAGTATCCACACTACCATTACCAAATGAAAAAATATCATTATCTCCAACATCGATATATTCAGCACTCCCATCAAAACTCAACGCGCCATCAACTTTACCGCTCACAAGATTCCCAGATGTCATATCAACTGAATCTCCATTATTACCGTTTCCGCTCTTATCCCTCACTTCCGCACTAGTCTGCCCCCACTCCAATTCATTTTCATCCATTGTCCAGTAGCCTAGGAGTCCTGTATCATTCATTGCCCTTGATTTGAATTTCATTGCTCCATGATTATACAGGTCTGTAACCTCTGTTGAGTCAAAAGTTCGATTATATATCCGAACCTCGTCTAGCGCTCCATTGTAATAATTTAAATAAGACTTAGTACTATCCTGCCTTGCTCCAAACAATAAATACTCGGGATTACTTGCCATCGTAGCTGGAGTGTTTAAAGAATTATCAAGACTTCCGTCTATGTAAATGGATTTATCAACGGTTGATCCATTGTAATCATAAATAACTATAACGTGATGCCACTCCCCATCATCAACAGCTTGACTTGAATCTAAATTAGTACCAGCCCCCCACCTTAACGTACCATCACTCTGAAGCAATACGCAATAACCAGGTTCATCATAGTTATTCTTTGATAATAAGGCCTCTGTTACGGAATTTGAACTTCTCTTCATCCAAAGTGAAATAGACAAATCATCAGTTGAATCAAAATCAAGATTATCACCCATATTAACACGCTCGTCTGTACTAAAACTCAAACTGTTGCCAATCTTACCAGTTGTCATATTTCCAGAGGTCATATTCACAGAACCACCATCGAGACCAGAAACTGACTTATCTATCACCTCTGCGCTAGTCTGCCCCCATTCCAGTTCATTCTCATCCATTGACCAGTAACCGACTAGTCCTGAGGAGTCATACCAAGGATCAAGAATTCCATAAGCTCCATCGTCTCCTTTAGATTCAATGTAGAATTCACCTTTTGATCCTGCTGGGTATTTTATAATTGCCTGATAGTAATTAGTTTCTTTTGATTTGATTTGATCTTGAAATTGATTTGAAGATTTGAAGTTTTTAATACTTCCAAAAGAAAGATTTTGGGTGGTTTTTTTTAATTCTGATTTTTTATCCACTGATTCAACCTTATCAATACTAACTAAACTAGCATCCTGATCTTCAAAAAGAAATCTCAAATCAATTTCTTGATTCTTTGAGTTTATATTTGTGATTGAAAAATATATAATTGATTCATCTACTCCGAAATAGTTTTTTTGATTTGATTGAATAATCAAATCCTCTCCTTCGTTATCATCAGTCCAAGTCAGCTTAACTTCATTATCTCCATCTTTGAAAGTTTTTGGAAGTTCGATATCAAATTTACTCACAACACCTGTTTCAACTTCTTTGTCTAGATTTTTCTTAATTGAATCAAAAGCAAACCACAACACTCCAATAAAGACCGCTGTGACTAATACTATTTGTAATATTTTAAAATTGTTTTTCATTTTTGAAGCTCTGTTATTCAAATCTTTCTCTCTATATTATAAGCTACTCTCCACTATCCACCAACTAAGCTCTATATTTTCACTTGCCACTTCATTTGCCATTACCTCAAACCCGTCTGATTCTTCAATTTCGGAAACAAACAACGAACCTCCGAAGCTACTTCTAGAAGTGACGAATATTTCACTATCCTCACTAACAGCACTAGTCTCAACAAACACACTCTTTCCATCATTCACGATTCCTTCCTGAGTATTGTCATCAATCCAGTCACCATCTTCATCCAACGGCATTGGTTCACTTGTCAGGTCATCATTTCCATCTTCATCTGAGTCCTTTGGAATTGCATTTCCAGAACAATCATCTAGGTCGTCATTGTCTTCGTCTATTGGAATCACTGAGCATATTATTGCCCTGCCGATTGTTGGATATTCTTCATCGTCTATTGTAATGACGAAACCTTTTCCTTCTACTATTTCTGCTTTCAGGTTTCCTTCTAACGTCACATTTCCTTCCTCATCTTTAGTAATGAAGTTATCTGTGTTAATTGCTAGCATAAAGTCCAGAATTGCCTCATCTTGAGTTTTAAGCTCTTCAATTTCTTGAATTTGTTCTTGAAGTGTATTTTCTAATACTAATTGATTGTCTATTTGAGTTTGAATTAGATCTAGATTTTCTGCAATACTATTTTCAATTTCAGTTATTATTGTGCTTTGTTGAGTATCTAGAGCACTAATGTCATTTATTGTCAGTCCTACTAGTACTAGCTGATCATCAACTGAAGACTGAAGCTCGCCCAATGTGGTTGCGTTTTGATCTGTTTTAAGTGTAACATTTTCAATCTCTAACTTATTATCAGTAGTTTTCTCCAGCAACCCCTTAACTCCAAACAGAGCCACACCTGCCATATCTGTTGCCTTAACATTTGTATCTGACGCTCCGAGTCCAAATAACTTATAGAAATCTTGAGCCATTGGCCCAATATGTTTAATTTCCCCATCACCCATCTTATTGTAATCACCATCATCAATGAAGTTCCATTGCATAATTGGAAGCATTGCTATTCTATTGAAAAATTCATCTATATTTAAGCTTACATTTGATCCATCTTTATATTCAATTGCATTAATAGTAGAGCCATTTCCACTCCATACCCCTAATCCTACAGGGCTTATAGTGACATCGCTAAGCTGCATGAAGTTTTCTTTTTTATTCCTATCAGATGCGTCCGTCCAACCCGAAGTTGTTCCGTAGGTATCTGAATCTAATTCGATTAAATGAGTTGGTCCAGTGGCAGCTGAGCCAATACCAAGATTACCTTCAAGCCACATATCAACAACTCCAGACCCATTATTAAAAACCTGAAGTATATTGTCAGCAGTACTGCTTGTAAATAAACGAGGATCATTATTGAGTACATCAAGATTCCAATCAGCATAACCACCAGCACCACCCCTAAGTGTTACCTGCCCGCCTTCACTTGAATCATTAGCATCCACAAACAAGAATTCTATAACATTAGCTGCTCCAACCACATCCAACATATAGGACGGTGTCGATGTTCCAATACCAACTTTACCAGAGAAATATGCACCCTCTCCTTCATAAATAACAAAAGTTCCATAGTCAGAGTTACCTATATCCTTATAAGCAATCAAAACGTTACCGTTTGTTAAGGTTGCAGGGGAACTATAATTTGTACTGGCACTTTCAAATACAGTCGGGGCTTCTACTTGAGTTCCAACAGAATCATAGATAGTAAAAGTTCCGTAATTAGAATTTCCTAGATCCGTATAAGTAATTAGAATATTACCATTTGTTAGAGCTGTAGTTGAAATAAAAGACGTGGCAGCACTTTCAAACACAGTCGGGGCCTTTACTTGATTTCCGACAGAATCATAAATGACAAAAGTTCCGTAACTAGAGTTACCCACATCCTGATAGACAATCATACTATTACCATTTGCTAGAGTTGTAGGGTAAACATAATTTACAATAGCACTTTCAAACACAGTCGGGGCCTTTACTTGATTTCCGACAGAATCATAAATGACAAAAGTTCCGTAAGAAGAATTGCCTCCATCCTGATAAGCAATCAAGATATCACCACTTGTCAGTGATGTGGCGGAAGTATAGCTAGCAGCAGCGCTTTCAAATACAGTCGGAGCCTTTACTTGATTTCCGGCTGAATCATAGATAACAAAAGTTCCGTAATTAGAGTTGCCCACATCCTGATAAGCAATCAAAGTATTACCACTTGTTAGAGTTGTAGCGGAAACATAATTAGTAGTAGCACTTTCAAACACAGTTGGGGCTACTATTTGATTTCCAGCAGAATCATAGATAGTAAAAGTTCCGTAATAAGAGTTACCCCCATCCTGATAAGCAATTAAAATATTACCACTTGTTAGAGTTGTAGCGGAAACATAATTAGTAGTAGCACTTTCAAATACTGTCGGGGCTATCACCTGAGCTCCTGCTGAATCATAGATAGCAAAGGTTCCATAGTCAGAATTACCTTCATCCTGATAAGCAATTAACACATTGCCATTTTTTAGCGTTGTGGTGGAAATACTACTAACAGCAGCACTTTCAAATACGGTTGCAGCTACCTTCTCAGTCATATTATCAGTCATATCCAAACCAACACTACCTTTCAGGGAATTAATACTATAATTTTGAATATCTTGTGGTAACAAAATATCATTAACAGGATCTCCTCCGCCTGTTAGGTAGTTATATGCCTTAATAGTCCCACTAACATCTAAATCTACTGTAGGTGTTACAGTCCCAATTCCAACATTTCCATTCATGAAAATTGCTGAATAATTATTGTCAGCTCCAGTTGCGCCGTCAACATACAGACCATAAGCATTAGCAGCAGCATCTCCTGAATTGTCTCCCGATGCCACAAAATATCCTCCGTAAGTGTTCACTGTTCCACCCGTTGAGTATCCTGCAGTAGCATCTCCATACATTCCATAAATATTTGTAGTTCCCGTTGTAAATGTCCCTGTAAAATCAACATCTGACCTGCTTCCATAATATGATCCTGCTGTTGTTGTGGCGCTATTGTAATCAATATCCAATTCAGCTGTAGGTGTTGTTGTCCCGATTCCAACTTTTCCAGAGAAATAAGCACCTTCTCCTTCGTAAATAGTAAAAGTTCCATAGCTAGAGTTACCTGCATCCGTATACGCAGTTAAAACATTTCCGTTTGATAGAGTTACGGCAGAAATATTGCTTACACTAGCACTTTCAAAAACTGTTGCAGCTTTTACCTGGGCTCCTGCGGAATCATAGATAGTGAAAGTTCCATAATTAGAATTACCTCCATCTACATAGGCAATTAATACATTACCATTTGCTAGGGTTGTAGCAGAGCCATATATTATATCATCACTTTCAAAGACCGTTGGAGCTTTTAATTGAGCTCCTGTTGAATCATAGATAGTGAAAGTTCCATAACTAGAATTGCCCACATCTGCATAAGCGATCAATACATTACCATTTAATAGGGTTGTGGCAGAGGAATAAGATGTATTAGCGCTTTCAAATACTGTTGGAGCTTTTACTTGAGTTCCTGTTGAGTCATAAATAGTGAAAGTTCCGTAACCAGAATTACCACCATCTGCGTAAGCAATCCATACATTGCCATTTGTTAGAGCTGTGGCAGAAATATAATCCGCAGAAGCGCTTTCAAAAACTGTTGCAGCTTTTACCTGGGCTCCTGCGGAATCATATATAGTGAAAGTTCCGTAATTAAGGTTACCTGCATCTCTATACGCAATTAAAACATTACCATTTGTTAAGGTTGTAGCAGAAATTGCAGATGTGCTAGCGCTTTCAAATACTTCTGGAGCTTTTACTTGAGTTCCTGTGAAATCATAAATAGCAAAAGTTCCATAATTAGAATTACCTCCATCTCTATACGCAATTAAAACATTACCATTAGTTAAAGTTGTAGTAGAAATCACAGGCGTATCAGAGCTTTCAAATACCGTCGGAGCTTTTACTTGAGCTCCTGTAGAATCATATATAACGAAGGTTCCGTATTCAGAATTTCCAAAATCCGAATAAGCAATTAAAACATTGCCATTCTCTAGACTTGTAGCAGAACTTCTACTCGTACTAGCACTTTCAAACACTGTTGGAGATACCTTCTCAATCATATTATCAGTCATATCCAACCCAACACTGCCCTTCAGGGAATTAATACTGTAATTTTGAATATCCTGTGGCAATAAGATATCATTAACAGGATCTCCCCCACTTGTCAGATAGTTATTTGCCTTAATAGTTCCATTTACATCTAAATCTACCGTTGGTGTTGCAGTTCCAATTCCTAAATAATTGTTACCATCATCCCAGAAAAGATTTGTGTTGTCCTGTGAGTAAACCCCGGATGCTCCAGCAAACACCATTGAGCCAGTTGTGAATTGAGTTGATGTTCCAGTTCCGCCATTAGCTACTCCCAGTATTCCTGAAATATGAGTTGTAAGCCCTATCTTACCCCAACTTGGTGCAGTTCCTACTCCTCCTGAGATCAGGGAATTTCCTGTAGCTACTCCTGCAAGTTTTGCTAGAGTTGTTGTTCCTGAGGCATAAATCAAATCTCCTACCGTGTAAGATGCTAGTCCTGTTCCTCCTGTTGCAACTCCTAGAGTTGATGAAACAGACCATGTTCCAGATGAAATGGTTGGTACTCCAGTTGAACTTGAAGTGTCGATTCCTGTTCCACCATAAGCAACTCCAATAATTGAACCATTCCAAGTCGTTCCTGAGATTGTTGAACCTAGATTAATTGTAATTGTGTCAGTTGCACTAGCTACTGTTGAGATGTTTGCTCCTCCTGCAATTTCTAGAGTGTTTCCGTCTGCGATAGTCTGATCTGTTCCTGAGTCTCCTGAAAGAGTGAAGTCATCAAATGTTCCTACTGTTGCCCAACTTAGAGTTGGAACTCCAGCACTCCAGGTGAATTTTAGGAATTCTCCATCATCTCCCGCTACTCCATTCAGCGATGTCAAAGCAGTTGATGATGCTGCATATGGAAGTGAACCTGCGGTTAGAGTTAGGGTATTTAGGTATCCCAGTTCTGTCAGAGATGAACCTCCAAATGTTTGAGTTGAATTAAAGGTAATATTTCCAGTCATTGTTCCCCCAGTTGTGTCTAGGTAGCTTCCTGTTGCGCTGCCAATATCACTGTAAGTTACTCCATCATTTGAATATTGCCAAGAACTTGTTGCTCCACTGTATCTTAAAGCTGGTTTTGATGAACTATTTGAAACAGATAGCTCAAAGTTGTTTGAAACAGCTTTGTTTTTTCCTAAATTGAAAGTTAAAGATTCTGTTCCTATGTCTTCATTTCTATTGTGAAGCCTGTCATCATCCCCTTGTACAAAGTCATTATCCTCTGAACCTGTTGGAATATATTCTTCATCAATTTCTCCGTCTTCATTTAGAACAATGAGCTTATCTTCTTTTGA
>JBHPHA010000009.1:0-38885 GCA_042569905.1 Patescibacteria group bacterium | reverse complement strand
TTGTAATATCAAAAAACTACCTTATCAGTAGCTTTCATTCAGCAAAAATAAATTTACAAGAATCACTATAACATATTGAATATGAAGTAAAGATAAATTTTTCATGAAGCTTTTGCTTTCAGACTCAAAACACAAAAAACGGCTTAACAAAGCCGTTTTTCTAACCTGGCTCCGCGTACAGGACAGCTTTCGAACTGTGGATTGGGAAAGTATTGAAAAATTCTTACTCAAACAAAACAATTTATTTATGAATATAAACTAAAAAAAACGCCTTTAGATTTTTCTAAAAGCGTTTTGACTTATTTAAGCAGAATCAATTTATTTCACATAAATTGCATTTATACTCTCAACTCCGTACTGGTCACAAACTCCGCTACCTTCGATAAACACTGTCTTTTCCTGTTCATACGCAAGCAAAAGAGCTGCTGTCCAAATCTTTCCGATTCCAGTGTCTGCATCATCATATGCAAACCAATCTCCAGTTGCACAAGGAGTATAAACACCTCCCAAGAATATAGAGTTTCTTGTAACTCCATTGATGTCCTGCATTTTCATCGTATCAACAGTGCCTTCATAATTTGAAGCAACTGCGGTGCCTGTCATCAGTAAAGCAAAGATTACTGCAAAAATCATTTTTCTCATTTCAATTTCTCCTCAATCAAGGATTAGGTTTATAATTGACATAACTTCCGCATCGGTCATTGGCGGTGCAGATGATTCTTCAGATACATAAAAAACTGTTTCAGTGGAACAGTTATCGGATTCGTGAATCTCATCGACATCTCCCATTCCGTTGTATTGATCGACAGTCCGATCAATACAAGCCACGATGTTATAGAAATTACCTGGCTGAATTGATTCTTTACTCAAGAGAATGAGTCTATCATCTTCATGTTTGGGACTATCATTGATTTCAAGATTTTCCTTTTGAATATAATCAATTCCAATCCTTTCCCACTCACTATGCAAATCCTCCTTGAGTCCTTGGGATAGATAATATCTCACTTCGACAGAATTATGACTACCTTCCCAGTCTGCATCACCTTCATTGTCAAACCACGCGTGCGTGTACAACTCTTCCGTTTTACTCCATATATACTTCTCCTCTCCTGCTAAAGTTTTAAGCTGAACTTCTTCTACAATAAAATCAGGCTTTACCAATCCTTCTTCCTCATTTGGATCTGGATCAGATTGAAGACCGTGACCTGGAAGAACTGCGTTCAGTCCACCCCCTCTTCCGCCAGCAACAACAGCCGTATACGGCAATGCGTCGGAGCAATCCTCGACACTAGCCGAATAGCAAGCCTCTAAATCTCTGTCCTCAAAAAAATGACTCTCCCCATCACTACAAGCAATACTTTCACCATTGCTATATGACCAACAAAGCCTTCTACCACTTGCATGATCTGAACAAATGAGTCCGACATACTCATGACCTAAAATATGAATAAAATCATTAGGAACATGTTCTTCGTCATCTAGCTGTATCGTTCGATTTCCCAAATCATGTGCAGGAGAATAATTATACTCCGTTACATACACACTTGTCGCATTTCCAGATGCGTCATAATTCACCTTTTCCACAAAAGCCACATGACCCCATGTGCCTTTATCCCAATAAGCAACATCTCCTGGCAAGGGATTATCATCTCGACTAATATTCGCCAAATCAGCAGCTGCTCCCCAGTTTCTCCCGTCACCCCACGCATCATTTCCAGTTAGTCGATATTGATTATCAAAGCCTATACTAGATACACCATTGAGACGATATGCTACATAGGAAGTGCAATTACACTGAGCAAATCTCCATTGATCGACCCAATAATCATCCTCTTCTTCAAAATGATTCTCATCATCCAGCCCCTCTTCCCAATAATCTACACTCTCAAAAATAATTCCACCTGGAATATTTGCATTTGCAACAAGTGGATCAGCATAAGGCTCATATCCACCAGGACAAACTGAATCATATGGATATGTTGCATACGCACTACTCGCCAAAAAAACACTCAGTACAAAAGCTTTAAGTATCCACTTTAACACTAGATACCTCCTTCTCTAAAATATTTTTATTAAAAAACAATCCGTGCAACAAACAATTTCACTGCACGGATATATACTATAGATAAATTTAGTTGTTGTCAATTGGAATCATTGTTTCTTTATAAATACCAAAATTTCTATTTTTTATAAATTCTTGATATTTGTCATTTTCCTCCTTAGAGTTAAACTTAGAAGCTTGAGGTCTGTATTGACATATAATGTCATCGCCAATGGTTATTAGAATCTTTCTATCTCGCGTATCTTCTTTGCATGGAAAGCTATTTTTATTCTCATTATACTCAACTGAAAACCTCGCCATGGAACCAGATGCACACATACTTTCTCCTTGTTGAAAACATCTACCTTCCCCAAGAAATTCAACTAAAGATTGGCTATATAATCGAACACCAATTGTTTTTTCTCCATTTTTAACAGTCTCAGATACTTCGTATTTCAAATCATCAAAAGACTCTTTTGTTACCTTAAATTTCACTCCCAACTCTGGAATCTCGTACCAAACCAAATCTTCTTCTTTAGGCTGAGCTTTTGCTGAATCTTGAATATCTTCTTTTTCTACATCCTCAACAATAACATCTGCCCCCTGATTCATTCCTTTAATTATAAAAGAAGCTCCAAGAATTACAATCAAAGCAACGATGACTCCTCCTAAAACTTTTTTATTCATAGTATTAAAAAATAATATTTATTCTCAATTAAAGGTAACACAGCAAGATATAGTCGTCAATTCAAATATCAAAAAATTACCTTATTAGTAGTTTTAATTTAGTAAAGATAAATTTTTTATGAAGTTTTTGCTTTCAGACTCAAAACACAAAAAACGGCTTAGCAAAGCCGTTTTTCTAATGTTGCTCCGCGTACAGGATTCGAACTAGTAGTTACACATAGCAATTCTCTGAGCCATAACCCTATCTCACCGTCACATTATCCCCCACCTTAATATTATATTTCTCAACCAAGCCATCACTTATCTCCAAGACTGCATCAGAAGTAACTCGCTCACCATAAACTCTCAAAGAATCTTCGTAAGAAACACTTTCCTCAATCCAAACAATTTTTCCTTCCAATACCCAAATTATATCCAAGTCAAAATTCATATCTTTCATCCAAATCCCGTGATTATTTTTTCTGTTAAAATCAAAAAACATTCCACAATTCTGACACATAAATCTTCTACCACCCAAACCTTTAATCAGGTATTTTGGCTCATCAACCATTTCCATCTTAAATGACTTTTCGCCAACATAAACCTTTCGCACCCTATGCTCGTCCAGTGAATAAGGAATTACATTGTTAGCAACCAAGTAATAGAGACCGCTCAAAAACACAATTGCACCAATCGCTATTACATTTTTATATTTTTTTATATTTTTCATTATTTTTATTTAAAAAAATTGTTATCATTATCATAAAAACAAAAACAGAAATCATCGTCGCAATCTTTCCCTTCGCATCAACATTTAGCGCGACAATCGCCACTAACGTAGTTATTGAGTAAAACAAAAAACTAATTTTCCTATGACTCCAACCGGCATTTAGTAGTCTGTAATGAAGATGACGCTTATCTGCTTTGAAAATTGAATCCCCTGTTTTAATTCTTTGGTATATAACTCCGAAAACATCCATCACAGAAATAGCTAAAATTATCAGTGTCGTTGCTATTTTTGTTCCAGCAATCATTGAGACTGAAGCCAGTATAAATCCGATAAAAAAGGATCCACTAGTTCCAGCTATTATCTTTGCTGGATAAAAATTGAATATCAGAAATCCAAGCAACGCACCTGACAACGCCATCATCATAACACCTATTGGAGGCTGATTCACTTCTGGCTTCAGACTTAGAGCAAAAATAGCCAGGGCAGCGATTAGTCCAATCCCTCCACTCAATCCATCAACCCCGTCCAGCCAGTTAATTGAATTAATTAAGAAAATAACCCATCCAATCCCAAAAAACAAACCTACCAACAATGACCCGTCAATATTAAATTTAGACAATCCCTCTAAATAATTCTCCATATAACCCATCTGAGCTCCTGCAATGAAAATAATCACCGCCACACACACCTGAAAGAAAAACTGAACCTTCCAATCTAAATCAAAGTAGTCATCAATAATCCCGACAAATAGAATCAGAACTGATGCGATTATAACCCCCCAAATTTGCTGCGTAATAACTAAGTTGAAATCAATCAGAATGGTAATTAAAAATGCCAGTATTATCGCAACCCCACCAAAACGACTCACACCCTTTAGATGATTATTTTTCTCCTTCTTTTTCTCCTTCGTCTTTAGATTAAATACACTGGAAATGGAAATCAAAACCAAGACCAGGAAAGAGCTTATTAAAAGAGAGCTCACAAAAGGGTTTAAATACAGACTTACATCATTCATAAAGGTTAGATTTGAGGATTGTAATAACTAAAATATAAGCCTATTTCTTCTTCATCTTTTCAGTAACCCAAAACTCAGTAAAGTATCTCTTAAATAATATCCTAGTCTGAGATTCTATCGCTGGGAGAGCACCGAGTGTAGGAGCAATAATTGGAACCAATGCCCATTGCAGGAACATATAGATATACTTTGTTTTTGAATATCTTTTTGGTCTATTTGGCATAAGTAAAAATGAAAGCGACATTGAAATAAACAGACCCATCATCGCTAAACTCATCAAAGTTCTCGTAATATATGGGAGTTTGTGAGCCAACTCACTTTCGCTAAATTGAGACCCTCCAAAAATCAACGGTAACCATCCCAATAGCGCCAATATAAACGGAGCAGTAGCCCAAGAATGATGACCTTCAAGCATTTCAAATAATATAGAAAATTTCTTTGAAAACTTAATTTTTTTATCTTTCCAAATCGCTCTCATTATTACTGGGAAATTTTCAATCCCATAAGCCCAACGTCTTTTTTGCAAATATTGATTCTTGATAGTTTTCCAATAAGTCTCCGCCAAAACAGCGTCCAATGAAACTGGTAAATAAATAGGCTTCACCTCATAATCACTACTAAAATATGAAAAGCATTTCCAATATATAATTGAATCTTCACTAATCATATTGACTGGCCAAAAATCAACTTTCACTAGTGTGTCAAAAGGCTCACTATGAGAAGAAAAAGTAACCATCTCTTTTCTTGTGCTTTGATACATATGCCAAAAAGACGAACTGGTCACAATAACTCTAACGAAAGCATTGGTATCCCAAAGATTGTTATGATACATCGGAATTGGTTGATATGACCTTTGAAGCCTCTTTGGATCAATAACATAAGAATATGTTAGTGCAGCAAAGTATTGCTCATGACAAATACTATCACAATCAAAATTAGAAAAGATAACGTCCTTATAATCAACACCTTTTTCATCCAAATATTTCACCAGCTTCTTCGCAGCAAACGTCGCATTAGAAGCCTTACATTTCATTTCCCCCTCCTGAACCTCATGAGTTGTTACAATAAAATCTCTAAAAACACCATCGAACTTAGATTTCAGATAATTAACCTTTTTCAGTCTCATTTCTTCGTTCTCCCTCTCCTCCGTTGCAAGTAATATTATAATTTGTTTATTAGGAAAATTGCTCTTATCTATTGCCTTAAGCGCAGGCTCAATAATATCTGCAGTCTCTCCAGCAGTTGGAAGCATAACCACATGAACAACTCTTCTCCAGTCCATTATCTGGTCCTTGATTTTCATCAAATTCCTTACATCAAGCACTGATTGATTCAGGTGTCTCATCTCCTTCCTGATGCTTCTCCTGTTTTTCACAAAAATCTTTCCCCTAACACTACCCTTCACCTTATCAATTCTAGACTCTAATTCTTCTAGATATGACTCGAGGTCCAGTGTATTTTGACATTTCTCCCACCAATCCAAGGTCTTACCATATTGAAGCTTTTTGTAAGCCAAAACAGAATATGAAGAGATGAAAATTGTTCTATAAATCCAATAAATATCAAAAACAATAATAAACAATGCCACCCAAGCTGGAACAATAAAAGAAAGTAATGGCATACCAATCAACGTCATCCAAGTTAATATTCCAGGAATTACTTCAAGAGATCGCTGAACCATTCTCTCTTTTGGATCCTTTGTTTGAGGATTGGGAAACTTAAACATAGTATAAAAATATAAAAAATAATTAAAAATTCTCAGTAATTGATCATTATAGCAGAAATTGTCGCAATTACAACACCTAGTTGCACCATAAAGACGGTTAGCATCAATACGTGTGCAGCAATTCTTTCTTTTTTATAAAAAAAGTAAGATGCTAGAATTAAGTTGACTATAATAAAAAAGAAACCAGCCACTGGCATTAGATATATCTGCCACCAGCTACCAACCAAATCAACCCCGAAATAAGCATTATAATGAAGAATAATCGATTGTCCAGAAGTTCCAATAAAAAAATAAAGTGCCGCAGATACCGCTAAATTAACCACGACTGAAAGCGATAGCATAGATACTAAAATTGGGTTAGTAAAAAAACCCTTCAGCGACAGCAAATACTCACCTCTTTTATCTATCATCTATTTCTATTTAACACCAGAAACGATGTTTTTAAACCTAGGGATCTTATTAATGACCACACTATGCGGACTTTTGAAAAATTCTATCAAAAATCTATCAAGCATATCCAATCTATAACTCAATTCCTCACTATTTAAAACCATATATCTAATTTCTTTTCCAACTTCTGCCTCCAGATTCTCTATTAATTTTTTCAACTTTATCCTGCTAATATTATCAGCTACTAGCAATAAATCTAATCTACTCTTAGAATAGTTCATAAAAATACCACTAACCAAAGCTAGCTTAACGCTACCTATTCCCTCCACCTTCTTCAGACTACTGCATTGAGGTGACACACTCGACATTGAGATTAGTTTCTCTAATTCTGTGTAAAAAACAAACTCTTTATTAATTTTATAGTGTTTTTTTCTTTTTTTTGTAGATGAGGTTATTAATTTAATTTTTTCAAAAAGACCTAGCTCTTTTCTAACTTCATTTTTGTTTAACTTATTTCTTTCCACAATGTCTGCCGCACTGAATTCCTTATTAGAATTAAGCAAAAAAAATCTCATCATTCTAACCTTAGTCTTTGAGCCAAACAAACCTTCTAAAATATCAAGCATACTTTTTTCCTTATTTAAAAAAAATTAATTCTGAGAGTGTCCTACTACTCAGTATAATTTGAAAAAAACAAAAAGTAAACACTTCTATTTATTTCAGAATTCTGTTATAATATTCTTATGAGACCACGAAAAAAAATAGAACGAAACACAAAAGAATTAAATAAAATTATTTCAGAAATACTGGTAGTAAACGACAAGGATTTATCTCCATATATAGAGATTTTAAATTTTTCACCGGAGAATATAACCCAGAAATCACTTGGGACTCTACTAGGTTGTTTTGAAATTAAAGATGACAGTGATGATTCTGCATACATTGTAAATTTCCTCTCTTCTGTTGCGAAAAAAGAATATTTTTTAAACCCGAAGAGACCAGCGTCAAAAAGTTTTGAATCTGCTCTACATAAAGTAAATTTAGCATTATCAGAAATCGCTAATCACAACAATATCTCATGGATTGGAAAAATCGATGCTGCTTTATGCGTGATTGAAAAATATAGTATTCATTTTAGCGTCACTGGAGCTGCCAAAATATTACTAATCAGGGATGGAGAGATACTAGAAATAAGTGAAGGACTTGCGTCTGATGAAGGAGCTGCAAATCCAATCAAAACATTTACCGACATCTCAAGTGGAAAACTAAAAGATAACGACAAAATCATAATAACCAGCGAGGATATTTTTCACGTATTGTCTTTTGATGAAATAAAAAGAACCTCTTCGAAATTCTCTAATGAAAAATTTGTTAGATTTCTAAACACTGCCCTAGTCAATGAGCTTTCCATTGCTGGAACTATTGTCATTGATGTTAAGGAGGAGGCACTAACAAGGCCTATCACTAGACTAAAGCCATCTACGCAAGTAGAGACACCGCAAATAATTGAAAATGCCTTCTCTGGAAAAATATTTGAAGAGAAATCTAGTCAGAAAAAAACAATAACTCTACCCAAAAAAGTTCTTAAGGAAAAACCTATCGCGGAACCACCTAAAGATTACACAGATAAAAAAACAGGACATATCTATCTCAAAGATGATACCCGAATAGCACATAACCAGAGCGATTTCATTGAGACGCTTCTAGTAATCACTAAGGAAAAACTTCTTGACTTACAATATTGGTACAAAAACAATATCAAGGGAAAATGGTATATTCACTTGAAAAAGATGGTTGATTCCAAAAAAATTAAGGCTTTAGGGTTAAAAATAACCGCTGCTATACAGAATCAGATTCAACCAGATCACGAAACGCCAACTCCAATCAAGAAGGATTTAAAAGTAAAACACAAAATTCCTTCACCTAAAGAGACTCCCTCTGCTTCCATCAAGGAATTGCCGACTATCGAAAAATTAACCAATTTCTTACCTAGCTTTAGTAGAATTAAGGATATTTTCTCAAATCTGACCCAACAGCAAAAACTATCTGCGATCATTTTGATAATTGCAATAATCTTCGTTCCGATTATCATTGGAAAAATAACAAGTAGCCAAAAGGAAGCCCAAAAAGATGCCTCGCTAAGCGAAACTATTATCCCCGAAAAAAACCCTGAAGAAATTTTATCAGGAGAGAAAAATATCATCTTCACACAAGGATCTGAAAAAATATACTCTGACAAAAATATTTTAGGAGTAAAAAATATCGATAAAAATTTATTCGCAATAAAAGACAGTTCAATCTTAGTATTCACTAATGATAAGTTGACAAATGAATTTGATTTTCCTGCAGAGTTTTCCAAATCAAGACTATTTACCTTCATGGATAAATTAAATCTATTCTTCATCCTAACTGAAACAAATCAAGTACTAGGCTTTAATGCTGTTTCTAAAAGCTTTCAGCACTATTCAATTGAACTTCCAGAAAATTCCAATATTCAAGATATGGGATCATTCCTATACTACATCTACCTTGCAGATACCAACTCGGGTCAAATCTATCGATATCCCAAGGGAACAGGAAGATTTGAGGAAAAAACCGACTGGCTTACTGAAAAAATCAGCTTCAGTAACCTAAAAGATATCGAGGTGAATGCAAAGATACTTTTAACTAAGGAAGAAAATCCTCCTTTAAGCTTTTTTAAAGGCAAGAAAGATCCATTAATATTTGAGAATTCGAAAACGCCTATCTCTTATGACCTAATGAGATCAACAGATGGAATGGAGAATATTTTCGTATTAGACAGAAAAAATTCCAGGATCATAAAGTTTAGTGAAGAAGGAGGTTTACTAGGGCAATACTACAATGAAAAAATTAAGGATGCCTTTGACTTCACACTCACTTCAGATGAAATTATTTATCTAAACACATTAGACGGAATTCACAAGATTCAATTAAAAAACTAGGTACTAAAAAAGAGTAACACCATTCAGTATTACTCTTTACCAAAAACTTCAAAATCTAGAAAATTCCATTGTTCTACCCTTATCCCCACTAAAAACATTCATTGTTTTCAAGTCAGGATTACGTTCCAGTTCAGCTTCAAATAAATACTCCAAATATTCATCATTAATAAATCCAACCTCTACCACATGCCTATTATAGGGATAAGTTTTATATACCCCTGTTACATTATAGCAATACCCACCATAACAATCTGGGTTTTTCAAGCAAATGCTAGTCCTAGGAGCAGAGGGGTTATACACAAGAAGCTTTAAATATTCTTCTAGAGTCAATTCCTTTAGAATACCCACAAGCGAAGCTGGGGTGTCCATCTTTCTATTAGCAATTTCAAAATCAATAGGATCCTCTGAGATTGCAATGTTTATCTTTTTACCAACATCACTCAAATAAACACTTATCCAATAGAATACCATCTTAAATCCTCCACTAATAATTACTTTAAAAAAAAATTAGATATCCTCATACAACAATACAATCATGCAAATAAGCATTTGTCAACCTAAAAACAGTTGTGCGAGTCAAATTGATATCACTCTTTTTATTAAAGTATAAAAAAATCTCATCCAAATATCACAGCAAAATAAAAAAACCACCAATAGTAGGTGGTTTTTTATTACTCTGAATTTTCTTTTATTTTTGAAGCTTCAGAAGTCGGTTATACTTACAAACTCTCTCCCCTCTTGTCACAGAACCAGTTTTAATGAATTCCGCATTAACACCAACAGCTAAGTCAGCAATGAAATCATCTGTAGTCTCACCTGATCTATGTGAAATAATAATCTTCATATCATGCTCTTTTGCAAGATTGATACAATCGATTGTCTCACTCAGACTTCCAATCTGATTAACCTTGATCAAAACACTATTACAAGAATTGTTCTCTATAGCTTTTTGCAACCGATTTACATTAGTAACTAACAAATCATCACCAATCAGCATGATGTCATCTAGTTTTTCGTGCATCTCAGACCAACCCGCCCAATCTTCTTCGTACAAACCATCCTCAATAGACAATATATGATATTCACTGATCCACTCTCTATATAAATCTATCAAATCACTTCTACTCAAAATCGCTCCTTCTGGTTCTAACTTATATTGATCACTATCAGCATCATAAAAAGAATCTGCTGCGGCATCGATACTAACAAACACATCTTTACCAAATTCATATCCCGCATCAGCAATCGCTTGCCCAATAAATTCCAAGGCTTGTTTATGACTACTTAATTTTGGAGCAAAGCCACCCTCATCACCAATTGACACACTATGCCCTTCTTTTTCCAACAACCTTTTCAATGCATGGAATATTTCACTTCCAGCTCTCAGCTGTTCTTTAAAACTTTCAACTCCCATAGGCACAACTTTGAACTCCTGCAGAGACAAACCTGAATCACTATGTTTACCACCATTTAAAATATTAAACATTGGGATTGTTGAAAATTTCAAATCACTAAAACCAAAAACTTCCGCAATATGTTGGTATAATGGAACATTTTTTTGATTAGCCGCTGCCCTGCAAACTGCCAATGAAATACCAAGAATTGCATTAGCACCCATATTGGACTTGTTTTCAGTTCCATCCACTTCATTCATTTTCCTGTCCACATCCTCTTGCTGACTAGCATCCATTCCAATCACCGCATCCTTAAGAGCAGTATTTGCGTTATTTACGGCCTTTAGCACGCCTTTTCCACTAAACCTTGCCAAGTCACCATCACGAAGCTCCAATGCCTCAGAAGCTCCTGTTGAAGCACCTGATGGAACAGCGGCAATTCCAATTGCGCCACCCTTCAGTGTCACCTCCACCTCGACAGTTGGATTGCCTCTTGAATCCAAAATTTCTCTCGCTCTTACATCTTTAATTTCAAACATTTTTTTATTTTTTAAACCTATTACTTATTTTAAAAGCTTATTCAACCCAGGCATATCCTCTCCACTTAAATATTTTAACATTGCTCCACCTCCAGTTGAAATAAATGAGAACTTATCCATAACGCCCAATCTCTCCAAAACTTGAATTGACTCTCCACCTCCAGCAACAGTAAATGCTTCACTAGACATTATAGCATCTACAATCTCTCGAGTTCCTACATCATATGGAGATTCTTCAAATTTACCAAGTGGGCCATTCCAAACAATTGTTTCAGCTTGATTAATTATATCCTTAAATCTACTAATTGTTTGAGGTCCGATATCTAACCTATTTTTAGCAAAATCAAATGGCAAAACAACACGATCACTAAAATCAATCATTGTATCAATTGCTTCATTAGCGACCATTCCTCCTACTAAAACGTATTCGTAATTATTAGAAAAACTTTCTATGAGTGGTAATTTTGTCTTAATCTTAGCTCCCCCGATAATAGCAACAGCGGGATGCTCTGGATGAAATTTTATCTTATCTAAATTATTGAGTTCTTTTTGAAATTGAAAACCAGCGTATCCCGGTAGCACCTCTGGCAATCCAACCATGGAAGAATGCGCTCTGTGAGAATTACTAAATGCCTCGTTAACATAAATATCAAAATTACTTGCCAACTCACGACTAAAGCTTTCGTCATTTTCCTCCTCCTCAGAAAAAAATCTCACATTTTCCAGCAACAGCACCCCACCATTCTCCCCCACCTCTCCTAATTCCTTTTTAATCAAATCCTTCCCATATCCAGGAATAAATACCACCTTTACTCCAATAATTTCCTCTATCTCAGAAACTATCTGACGAAATGAAAACTTCTTCAAAAATCCATCATCCATATCCATTTTCGAATCCTGAGGCCTACCTAGGTGAGAAATCAATGCTAGCTTAGTGTTTTTCTGAGACAGGATATATTTCACAGTTTCCGCACAAGACTCTATCTTATACCTATCTTGAACTTTTCCATCCTCAATACTCACATTAAAATCAACCCGCATAATAATACTTTTACCTTCTAAGTTCTCATCTTGTATTCTTTTTATTTCCATATTTCTTTCTTAAATACTTTCAATTTAATAATTGAAAATTGAATTTAAATTTTAAATTGCTAATTTTAAATTTACAGGCCTAGTCCATCCCTAATATTCCAATTATCACCCCGATAATCGACATTAGGATAGTAAAAATCCATGCCCTCATTGTTACTTTCGGTTCGGGCCACCCCAGTGCCTCAAAATGATGATGAAGCGGAGCTGCTAAGAAAACTTTCTTACCAAAAAACTTCTTACTTGTTAATTGAATCGCGACACTTGCAGATTCTAAAACATAAACAAAAACTAAAATAAACAGAACTAGAACGGAATTACTGAGCATGGCCACCACACCCAGAGTCGTTCCCAGCGAAACCGCGCCTGTATCACCCATAAAGAATCTAGCTGGGTAAATATTAAACCAAAGAAACGCCAGTAACGCACCTGACACTGCAGCGCAAAAGGCCGACAAATCGACTTTATTCTGCAAAAAAGTAATCACCGCAAATGAAGAGAAAGCCATGAAAAGTATCCCACCATTCAAACCGTCTAATCCATCAGTTTCATTTGAAGAGATTGCTGTGAATAAAATCACAAAAATAAATAAAGGAATGTACCACAACCCAATTGAAAAATCACCCACAGCTGGAATGTGAAGAAGATCCCATCCTAACTTATAATAGAACCACCACGCACCTAGAAATGCAATCAAAAACAACCACCAAAATCTCATAGCGAAACGCATTCCGCCACCCTTATTTGAACCCCAGCCACGAATACTCATCACATCATCAAAAAGACCTAGTATCCCAGCTGCAACTAATGCAAATAACGGCAACCAAACCTGTGGTCGACTCAAGAAATCCAACCTAGCAATAAAGTCCACATTAAACAAATCAGCTAACAGTGGGAAAATGTAATGAGACATAATAACAAGGATAAATACACTTATCCAAACAATAAAACCACCCATTGTAGGTGTTCCACTCTTACTAGCATGTAGTTTACTAACATAAGTTAACTTCTCGCCACTAACTGATGTTTTTTTTATTTTTATCCCGAATTTCTTTTTATACAAAAATTTAGTCCATAGCGGAGTAATTGAAAAAGCCAACAAAAAAGCCAACACACCTGTTATGAGAACTTTTAACACGTTTATCACTTCTGGTATAGTTTGAATTTGAGAAATATTCATATTTTTTTGTTATTATTTATATTTATTTCCAATCGTAAGATTCAAATGCCCACTGAAACATTTTTCTTGCATCTTCCCATCTATATGGGTCATCTAAGACGACTGCGATTACTCTATGCTTTTTTGTGGGGTCAATTGCACCCATTAGCAATGATTTTCCAGCCAACGGAGTGAATCCGGTTTTACCTCCCAAACAATTAGGCATTTGTCCTAGCAACTGATTAGTGTTTCCTAGCTTATGTGAATATTTTTTATCCGCAGAATAGACTATAGTTTCCGATGTCTGCATGATATTCCAAACAATATCATATTTCATTGAGTGAGCTGCGATTCTAGCAATATCATATGCTGTTGAATAACATGTCTCCTCTTTTCCATCCGTCTCTAGTCCTGATGGAGTACAAAAATGACTATCCGCAAGTCCGAGCTCTTTTGCTCTAGCATTCATCATTATCACGAATTCATCAACGCTACCACCGACATGTTTTCCTAATGCTGTTGCAGCATCATTAGCACTATTCATCAACATTGCCTTCAACAGGGAGCGAACGCTAATCTTCTCACCCTTTTGCAATCTGGTTCCTATACAATATCCAGATCGAGGACATCCAACTTTGGTACCATCGACATACATAGAATCCTCATCTATCGTAACCAACTCATCCAGGTCATCAATATTCTCAACCACCATAGTAGCTGTCATCATTTTTGTAAGAGATGCAATTTGCCTAGTCTCTTTACCGTCTTGATAATGCAAAATCACTCCTGAATCCACATCAAGTATTAAGGAAGCATGTGCAGTAGGAACCACTAAATCAAATGCTTCATCTTTTTTTATCGGTTCAAAATCAACTATAGGGAAAAAGTTATTAAAAACTGTATTCCTATCCTCTAAATCATCTTTTTTAAAATTCTTATCTTGAGCACCCTTAACTTCTGATTCATATTTGTCTAATTCTTTTCCTTCATCATTAGATCCCTGAAAAATATACCAACTTGAAGAAGCGACAATTAAACCAATTAAAATTATTAAGGGGATTTTATTTTTTTTATTCTGCATTTATATTTTATTTTTCCTCTTTATTATTTTTTACAATAGACTCAATTTTTTCATCCTTGGAAAGCTTTTCATAATCAGGCAATTGCTCCATCTTAGAAATTCCTATTTTTTTCATAAAATCAATAGTCAGCTTGTACACATATCCCCTACTATTTTTAGGATTCCCACTTTTCTCTATCAAGCCTCTAATCAAAAGATTTCTTAAAATAAAACTAGAATTAACCCCACGAATAGCATCAATATCACTCCTTGAAATCGGTCCTCGATAAGATATTATTGACAGAGTTTCTAATGCTGTCTTGCTTAAACTATTTTGTGTTTCACCCTTAATAAGACTCTCGACATATTCTGAATTTTCAGGACTAGTCACCAACTGTACCTTATTTGACTCACTTACAATAGCCAATCCTCTTTGATGTTTCTTATATTCCTCACTCATTTCCGTCACAACACCACTTACTTCACTCAAATCAGCACCTGTAATTTTAGAAATTTGAGAGATCTCCATTGGGTCTCCTCCAACAAATAATACACTCTCTATTATTGATTTTAATTTTTCTTTTTTCACAAAAAATAAAACTTTAAACAAACCTCAGAAATCTTTCAGCTATTTATTTAAAGGCAACTTAATAAAACACATTAATCACTCTTCATTTTCAACTTAATATCATCAAAAACACTTGTCTGTTCAACTTTAATTATGCGTTGCTTCACCATTTCAAGCATCGCCAAAAAAGAAACTACTACCTCAATCTTGTCATCAGAATCTTTAACCAATTGAGCAAAAGAAGTTTCCACCCTCCTCTTAATCATCTTTTGAAAATCTGTTATTTTTTCCTCAAGAGAAATAACTTCCTGCATCATCTCCTCATCAATTTGATCAATTACTGGAACTTCTTCTGACAGTCCGAGATAAGCATTCTTAATCTCTTCTATACCAATTCCCTCTGGAGGATTAAAAAAACATTTAATCCCAAAAAAACTCTCCCTAGAGAAAGATTCATTATTACCTTCAACCATTTCAGAAATCTTAACAGAGGCATCCTTGAATTTCTTGTATTCTGCCAATCTCTGCTCTAAATCCTCAATTTCTTCCTCTTCATCTTCCGTCAAAACTAACAAAGGCAGCAAGGACTTAGACTTAATCAATATTAATTTAGAAGCAATACTCAAAAAATCAGCCAGACTTTCTAAGCTTATATTATCCTTATCCTCTATATACTCCAAATACTGATCCGTAACTTGCGCCAAGCTCATCCTTGTGATATCTAATTTTTCCTTTGAAGTTAAGTCCAAAAGAAGATCTAGTGGCCCCTCAAATTGTTTGATTTTAACCTTATACATATACTTTCTTTATTCAAAAAATACCCAAACCACTACTTTAATCATAATACTATTTTTTACTAAAAATATCAATGTGAATAACAGCTAGACTCACATCATACAATATCAAAGAGATGGATCAATGTGCAGATTTATAATTAGATTTGTACTTTTTTGTACAAACAAAAAACACCCCAGCAAGTGGGGTGTTTTCTTATATCAAAACGAGACTAGATATTGTTAATGTCTTCTACAACCTCGTCGATGCTTTTCTTTTCTGCTGCTGCTTTAACAGCTCTCTCAGAACCTTCTGGTTCATTGATTTTTAGATTTACACGAGCGTTGTTTCTAGCTCCAATAACTCTCAAAAGAGTTCTTAAAGCCTTTGCAGTTTGCCCTTCGCGTCCAATAACCATCCCCATATCTTGTGGATCTACGTCTAACGTAATAAGCACACCCATTTCATCTACTTTTCTTTCTACTTTTACAGCCTCTGGGTTGTCAACAAGCATTTTAACAACTTGTTCAATGAATCCAGCATCTGTTGTTCTTTCTTCTGTCATAATTTTTTTCTTATTCATTATTTCTTAAATTGCGAGAGACAGGCATAAAATGGTCCGACTTAAACCTTTTTACCTTTCTCTACTCTGCACCTCTATTATAATCTATTTTTGAAATTTTGTCAATAGCTATTTTTGTTTTTTTAATAATAAACAAAACTCCCCTGTGGATATTTATCCATAGGGGAGTTAAAAATTAACTAAGCGTTATATGACCTAAAAATTAACCAAACATCAATCCCCAACCATCTGCAATGGAGTAATATCTCCACCAGACATAAATCATAGACATTGTAACGGTCAACATCACGACTGGAATGCCGTAACTTACAAACTCTTTAGTACTAATCTTATAGCCTGCCTTAGCTGCCATCCCGATCACAATAACATTAGCAGAAGCTCCGATTGGGGATCCGTTGCCACCGAGACAAGCACCCAGCGCTTCTGACCACCATATTGGCATCAAATCCGGATGTTGCAGTAAATCTACACCAGAAAGGTTTGGCCACAGTTCCTTAGCCATATCAATAACCAGCGGGTTCATTGTAGCAACATACGGAATATTGTCTACAACAGCCGATGCTACAGCAGAAAACCACATTATCACTGTTGCAGTGGCAATCATGTTGCCCTTAGTAGCATCTAGCATCTGCTGAGACAGCCACTTAATCGCCCCGACCTCTACCAGACCACCAACCATGATAAATAGACCAATAAAGAAAAATATGACATTCCATTCCACTTCAGCCAAAACTTTATGAACTTTTTCATGATCAGGATTAGATATAACAAGCAAAAGACCCGCACCAAAAAGCGCAATTACTGATGGCTGCAAGTGCAAAACTCCATGAAGCATGAAGCCAACAAGGACAACACCGAGGACAAACAACGACTTCCTTAATGATACAGGATCCTTAATTGCCTCTCTTACATTCATATTCATGATTTTTGCTTTATTTTTTTCAGAGGCTTTTAATTTTTTACGAAAAAAGAGCCATAAAACAATTCCGCAGACCATGCACATAATAGACACAATCGGAGCAAGATTATAGAAAAAATCCATAAAACTCAAGTGCGCCTTAGAGGCAATCATAATATTTGGAGGATCACCAATCAACGTCGCAGTTCCCCCAATATTCGATGCAAGCGCCTCCACAATAAGAAATGGGATTGGGTTAATCTCAAGTGCATCTGCAATTAACAAGGTGACCGGCGCTAAAAGAAGAACCGTGGTCACATTATCCAAGAACGCCGAAGAAATAGCTGTGATAATCGAAAAAATTATCATTATTCGAATCGGTTCACCCCTACCCAGCTGCGCACCTTTAAAGGCCACATATTCAAACACGCCAGTTGGGCGCATGATATTAATAATTATCATCATTCCAATCAACAAGAATATAACATTCCAGTCAACCCCAGTACCTATTACGTGAAAAGCTCCTTCATAAGTTAGGATTCCTGACACCAAAACCAGAGCAGATCCAAATATCGCCGCAACAGTTTTATCAATCTTTTCAGTTATGATCAAAAAAAGTGCGACACCAAATATACCACACGCTGACCAGAACTTAACATCCATCAAGATAGGCGCGTTTTCCGCCACCTCTTTTGCTGCATGAACTGGATCCATTATTTTCCACCTCTATCTACTGGTGCTTTCGAAGTAACATAGTCGTAAAGCCTGCGGATATATATCATTCCTATTACATTATCCGCATCGTCAACTACAGGCATTCGCTGAAAACCTTTCTCAATCATTATCTCAAGACATTTCATAATACAGTCATTATGATTGATAACGACTACTTCTCTAATCATTGCATCTTCAACTAATTCAGTATCCCAAACACGAGCAACTCGTTGCTCTAATTGATCATCGAAAGTTATTCCCACCAGATTACCTTTAACATATGAAGGAATAACTTTATTCAAGATATCCTTCATGGACAATATGCCTACATAATTATTTTCCCCATCTAAGACAACGGTGCCTTTCAGAGGAAAAACTTCTCCCCCAATAGCACTGCCATTCTCCTTAAGGACCTTATCAGCTTCCCTAAGTGTCATTTCACGACTCAAGCAGGCTACATTCTCAATTAGCACCATTATCTTCTTCACTGGTACACTCATAATTCCAATCCTCCTAAGAAATTTAGGTTTAATAAAATTACCCTACATTGGGTAAAATAACGCATTAATATTTCAAAAAACTAGTCCCTAAACGATTTCAAGAACTCATATATTTTTATCACATATCTCAGAAAAAGTAAATAGAATTAACCTTGAGACTTACGAGTTGAGATCTGAAAAAACTCAAAAATCAAATTAAAAACCACCCTAATTAATCAGAGTGGTTTTTACTTCTCAAATCACAAAACCCTATCTAGCTTTAGCTGCTTTCACGAATTCAGAAAATAATGGATGCGCGCTTAATGGAGAAGATTTAAATTCTGGGTGAAATTGAGTTACCAGAAAGAATGGATGTTCCTCTTTTGAAAGTTCTGCAATTTCCATCAATGTTCCATCTTCAGATTTTCCTGAAAAAACGAGTCCTCCTTTTTCAATTTGCTCAATATATTCAGGATTTACTTCCCATCTATGTCGATGTCTCTCAGAAATATCACTCTTACCATAAGCATCATAAGCAACCGTTCCCTCACTCAAGACTGCATCGTAAGACCCTAATCTCATAGTTGCTCCATAATTTCCATCTTCAAGGTTCTTTTTCTGATCAGGCATAATATCAATCACAGGATTTTTTGTCTCCCTGTCGATTTCAGTGGTATGTGCATCTTTAATACCTAATACATTTCGACAATATTCAATAACAGAAAGTTGCATTCCGTAACAAATACCTAAGAATGGAATTTTATTCTCCCTACAATGCTGAATAACATTAATTTTGCCTTCAATCCCCCTTGAACCAAATCCACCTGGAACAATAATCCCGGCATACTTACTTAATTCCTCCAGCTTAGTAACATCACCTTCAAAATCGTCACTACTTAGCCATTCAATCTCAGGCTTCACCCTAGCTTTATAACAAGAATGTTTAATAGCCTCAATAACACTGATATAGGAATCACTTAAAACAAATTTTCCAGTTTCAAAATATTTCCCCACAACTCCAATCTTCAATGGTTCTTTTGAGTTTCTTATATCCTCAACCAAAGCTTCCCATCTACTTAAATCAGGCTCACCAGTTTCAAGACCCAACTTACTCACTAATCGATCACTTAATCCATCTTTTTCAAAATTAATTGGAACCTCATACACAGAATCAATATCTGGAGCTGAAATAATATCCTCCTCTTCTACATTACAAAACAAGGCGATCTTCCCTTTTCTCTTTTCATCAATCTCAACTTCACTTCTTGCAATAATCACATCTGGATTAATTCCATTTGCATTCAACTCCCTAACAGCTTGCTGAGTAGGTTTAGTTTTCATTTCCCCAACCTTTGGAGGATATGGAAGATACGTAATCATAATGAAAGCAACATCCTTAGGATTTCTAAGCTTCATTTGACGAGCTGCTTCCATAAAAAGCATATTTTCATAATCCCCTACAGTTCCACCAATTTCAGTAATCACAACATCAACATCATCACCCTTTCCAGCGTCCACAATTGTGTTAATCACCTCATCAGTAACGTGCGGAATAATCTGAACGCATTTCCCCTTGTATTCAAGATTTCTCTCTCTTTGAATTACTTTCTGATAAACACTTCCGGTTGTCATATAGTTTGTTGGCGGAAGAGTAATCTCCATAAACCTCTCATAATTCCCCATATCCTGATCAGTTTCAAGTCCACTATCCATCACGAAAACCTCTCCATGCTCTGTTGGATTCATTGTTCCAGCATCAACATTCACATAAGGATCAATCTTAATTGCAGTCACACCCAATCCTCTTGCTTTCAGTGTTGCTCCAACAGAAGAAGACGCGATACCCTTACCAATTCCACTCATCACTCCCCCTAACACAAATATATACTTTGTTTTTTTCTCCATATCTTTTATCAAGAATCTATTTAAAACATCTACACGCTACTGCGAAAGAGACTTTACAAACAAACTCTACCTTTAGTCAAAAAGTCGCACCTGTTTTCACCGCGACTTTTTAATTATTTATGATCTTTTTAAATACCTATTCCCCCTCAACGGCAATAACAACTTTAGCGTTAATACCAGAAAAAAGCTCCAGAGACAATTTTTTTTCTCCAAGTTCTTTTATAGGTCCACCTAATGAAAACATTTTTTCAGTTATTCTTGAATCTAATTTTTTCAGTTCTTTTGCTACATTCTTTTCACTAATAGAGCCAAAAAGTTTCCCATCTTTTGCTTTTACCTTAATGATAACTTTCTTCCCTTCAATATCATTAGCCAACTCTCTCATTTCCTTTTCCTTGCCAGATTGCTGCTTTTCTTCATTAGCCTTATTTCTTGCTACTCTTTTCATAACTCCATCAGTTGCAACTTCAGCCAACCCTTTTGGTAAAAGAAAGTTACGAGCATAACCATCATTCACATCCTTAAAATCACCTGCCCTACCAATATTCTTAACATCCTTAATCAATATAACTTTCATAATAAAAAAGATTAATAATTACAATATACCTAACTCTCATAATTCTATCCAAAAAAACCACTCTTGGCAAATCCAAGCTATTTTACTGAACAAAAAAGCCCTTACTAATTTCAGTAAGAGCTCCAAATCTCAGAAACAACTACTCACCAATCTCAATCTCAAAGCTATTACGCTTACAGATCTTAGCATAACGAAGAGCACTTGGTCTCACCTTTCTTTCGAGTGTACTTCGATCAACCTCAACAAGACCAAATCTAGGCCAATACCCTTTGTCCCATTCGAAATTATCCAAAAGTGACCAATGAAAATAACCTCTCACATCAACACCTGCTTCGATTGCTTTATGAGTCCAATAGAGATGATTCTTAATAAAAGCCTCCCTTCTACTGTCATCCGAGTCAGCAAGACCATTCTCCGTAATATAAATCGGGAGATTGTATTTCTTCAAACCATTAAGAATAGTATAGATCCCTTTAGGGAAAATCTCCCACCCCATGTCAGAAGCAATCCCATCGCCTTCTATCATACCCCTCGGAATATTTGCAAACCGATGAAAGTAATACTGAACTGCCAAAAAATCATGCTTACCTCTAGTTAAGTTTAAAATCTCTCTATTTGTAATGTGCTTTGCTAATTTTGCAAATAAGATATCAAATGGTGACTTCCTGTAATACGGCTCAATGTGCCACATAATATTTGCCAAGCCAACATTAGCATTTTTTTGAACTGAATGAATTTCACCGTAAGCCAGATTATGTGCCTTTGAAAAATTCTTGAAAACTTTAATCGCACTTATAATATCCTTTTTCTGAAAAAGCCAATCACCTGCAATATATGTACTTGCAATATAGCCAGTTGGCTCATTAAAAGTTATCCAAAAATCAACCAAATCACCCAGCTCTTCAACAACAAACTTAGCATATCTTGAGAAATAGAAAGGAAATTTCTTACATTCCACTCCACCTACTTCACTAAGCCAAATTGGATTTGTGAAATGCCATAAAGTCACAAAAGGCTTAATGTTTTTTTTCTTCAAATCCTCTAATACTTCTCTATAATGCCTAATTTCTCTTTTATCAAAGACTCCCTCTTCTGACTCTATTCTTGACCATTCTATTGAAAATCTATGCGAGTTGTGACCCAATTCTTTGGCAGTCTCAAAATCTTCCGCAAAACGGTTATAATGGTCACAAGCCCTGCCTGAAATATAGTTATCTGTTCTTAACATTTCTGGAAAATTATTTTTCTGCCAACAACCCCATTTCTTCTCTGCACTGCCAGCCAACCTACTCGCATTATCCTTCTCCCATTCACTCCAGTCATTATTATTGTGTCCTTCCACCTGATGAGCTGACGTAGAAGCCCCCCATAAAAAGCCTCTTGGGAAGATTATTTTCTCTTTTTTCATATTTTCTCTTTCGCCTATTTGCATAAAAGTAATTTCAAAGTCTATAAATTATTCATCTCAAATCTCTATCACAAATCACGAATCTCTATCATATCTTCTTGCTTTATTCTACAACATCTGGTACTTTTTTAACAGTTCTTATGAATACAAAAAGGGGTACTTACTAATGAAGAAGAAAAAGAAAAATAATTTACTCGGACTAGCAACAGGCGTTACTTACAAAAAAATTCAGCCTGTGTCCGATCAGGCAGTTTCTCTTTGCAAAGAAACTGGAGCCAATGCAATAGAAATAAGTTGCCACGAATGCAAGCAAATACCCCTTTTATGGGGATTAAATATGCATAAATTAATGGGATTTACGCATTCCTCTTTGCATATGCCTACTGATATTCAATATGGGAGCAGTAGGCACATACGCAGTGTCGAATTGCTACGAGAATTCTGCAGAAGAAATAACAACGTCATTCGATGTGCCGTATTTCACCCTGACCTGGTAATAGACTGGGGCGTCTTAATTGAGTTCTCTCAGTTTGTCACAATAGCGATTGAAAACATGGATAACAGAAAAGAATGTTTTCAAACCGAAAAAGAAATCCAAAAAATTCTTTCAAAATATCCCGAAATAAAGTTGGTTTTTGACATCAATCATTGGATTACCAATGGAAATAGTATTGAGTCTGCCTTCGACTTTCTAAAAAAATTCAAAAAGAATATAGTCGAAATTCACATTAGTGGACATTGGGAGTCTCACGAGCCTATCTTCAAAACACTTCAAACCGAGTTAATCGAAGTTGCATCAAAAGCATCCACATTAATTCCAATTATTATCGAAAGTGCTCTGAGTCATCAAGATGTAAAAAAAGAATACGAGCTAATAAAAAGTTTACTTTAAAACGTAAACAAAAAACGCTAGAGAAAAAATTCTCCAGCGTTTTTTAAATATCTCAAAACTATTTTTTCTTAAAACCCTTCAATGTTTCCTCGTCCCCATATTCCAAGAAATCCTTATGATGACTTGGCGCAACAAAGTAATCATCTCTCTTATGCTTAATTCCGCACCAATATTTTTCGGTTCTTCCTGCAATTATTGAAGCGTAATGCAAGAGTCCATTACCATAACCACAATAGGCGCAGTAAAATTTCTCCACAAAGCTCAAATAACTCAACCTATGCCTATCAACTCTTATATACCTTGACCTTTTTACCAATGAAATCCCATAAAGAGGAAAACATATTCTATGATAAATCTCCAGGCAAAGATCAAAAAAGATAAAAGGTATGATCATTGAAAAAATAAACGGTCCAGCAATAAAATGCTTTAGTGATAAACGATTCTCCCTAAAATTCATATATATTCATTAAATTACTTCTTTAAATTATCTTCTTTTAAAATTTGCAATATCTTATCAATCTTATTCCTCTCAAGTCTGTTTAAATGAGCCTGAATAGCTACAATCTCCCTCTCAGCCTTCCTGTCTGTTGCAAGATCTGCCTCAGCTTTCTTCCCATCCCTCGCGGTTGTCCTATTTTGACTCATCATAATAATAGGAGCTGCATAAGCTGCCTGGAAACTAAGTGCTAAATTCAAAAGAATAAAAGGATACGGATCCCAATGATTAATCCAAGCAAGTAAATTAAAAACTATCCACGCAGCTAAAATAATACTTTGAATGATAATGAACTTCCAACTACCTATCACTGAGGTTATATTATCAGCCACTCTCTCTCCCAAATTTAATTTATTTCCATTTGGCATTTTTTTGTTTTTATTAATTGTTTATTTATTTTTTCTTTATAACCCCCATCTCTCCAGGCATCCATTTTCGAAGAACCTCTGGAACTACAACACTACCATCAACTTGCTGATAATTCTCTAAAATTGCAATAAGCATCCTACCTATCGCAAACGCGGTTGCATCATTAGTATGTAATAATTTTCTTTTTCCATCTTCATCCTTGTAAAAAGATTTGATTCCTCTAGTTTGAAAGTCAGTCATATAATCAGAAGTATGTGTCTCTCGATACTTTTCCTGACCTGGCATCCAACACTCAATATCAAACTGATTATAATCAGGCTTTCCCGTATCTCCAGTACAGACATGAACCAATCTATAGGGAATATTAAGTTTTTTAACAAGATACTCTTGAATACCAACAATGAATTTCTGCTCATCAATTCCAGATTCAGCATCGGTAAATGATTCCATTTCTAGTTTATCAAATTGATGAGTTCTCAAAATTCCACCCATATCTTTTCCGTATGTACCCGCCTCTCTTCTAAACGCTGTTGAATAACCAATATATCGCAACGGCAATTCTTTTCCCTCAACAACCTCATTCATATGATATGGTGCCATTGTATGTTCAGCTGAAGCGACAAGATTCAACCCATCTTCACTGAATTGATATGTTTGATCCCCAAATACTCTGTGAATTTTCTCTTGAACCTCGTGCCTAATCATAACAGGAGGAAGCATTGGAACAAAAGCCTTAGATGAAATATCAAGATTCAAATCATCAATAATTTCTTTCAAAATCTTTTCATCCATCAAGACACTGAAAACAAAATTAACTAAAGCAAGTTGTATTAACACGGCTTCATTTTTTAAGTAAAAAAACCTTGACCCAGAAACTTCCGCCGCCTTCTCGATATCTATAATATCCAAATCTTTTCCTAATTGGATATGATCCTTAACATCAAAATCAAATTTTGTAATGTCACCATACTCTTTTATCATCACATTATCATCTTCACTATTCCCTTCTGGCATATCTGAGGATGGAACATTAGGTATATTCATAAGAATCTCTTTCCATTTTATCTCAACATCTGATAGATTTCCTTCTATTTCCTTTATTTCATTCTTCAAACTAGACATTTCAGCTATCTTTTCCTGCCTAACATCATCAGTAGCCTTTGCAATTTCAACTGAAGCCTTATTTTGAATTTCCCTTTTACCATCCAACTCTTGTCTCAGTAACTTTCTTTGATCATCTAATTCTACCCATCTATCAATATCAACTTTAACATTTTTCTTCCTAGCCCCATCCTTAACAAGGTTTAAATATTTAATATCTAACATAATTTTATTCTTAATAACTTATCCGATTATCTATCTAAACAAAAAAACTCCCTATTCAAAAAAGGGCGACAAAAAATGATCGTCTGTAAAATTTATATTCATATCATAATCCTATCAAATAAAAACTCATTTGACAATTAGACAATAAAAAAATTGCCCCATACATTCAAGGAGCAATTATTCAAAACTTATTTACCTTCATCGACAATAACCTCACACCCACATAATTCATCAAAAGAGTTCGCGATTTCGCTCAGAGCAGCTGCTAACTCGTGGATTAAGATGCAATGTTTAGCAGCATATCCAAGATAAGAGCGCTTAGTTTCAGCCACCTTCTTTTTAATTTTCTCTGGCTGACAATCCCAAATTGTCAAAAGATTATGCAATCTATCAGATAGTTTAATAATAAAAAGCTCGCGAGGCGCTGAATGAAACCTACCATGATAGAGAATATCCCTCTCTTCTCTAGAATCAAAATTTTCAGAAGGCTTCTTTGAAATAAACTGAATAAGCAATCCAACCTCTTTTCCAAACTCAGCCACAATACGTTCTATAGGCCACAATTCAGGCAAATCCTCATGAACGTCATGCAAAAGAGCTGCAATAATCACATTATGATCTCGACATCTCAAGTAATCCAGACAAATCAAGGCCACAGCATTACAATGAATCGCATATCTATCTCCGCCATGACGATAGATATCCTGAAAATCTCTTTGCACATAGTCATACGCTTTTTCAATCAACTCATAACGCCAATCCAAAGAAGGGAAAAATCTCCCCACTCTCTCAAAAAAAGCATCCCTGCTATCCGCATGTGCAATCACATCTCGCACAACATACAGCATATGATGCTCGCCTCTCTTAAAAGTAGTCATATCGCCACCTCCATTAAGGTTAGGGTTAATAAAAAGAACTAATTAAAGATTATACTAACAAAGGGATATAATTATAGCAAGTCAAATTCAACTTTTTATCCTTTTTAATTCTGGATGGGAATAATCAACTTTCTCTCCGTCATTAAAAATCTTATCAAACAATTCATATCTCTTAGTTTTTATAAATGTCTTTAAAAAAACAGACTGAACTTGCCTATTGGCTAAAATTAGCTTTGATGGCTTCAGGTTAAGCAGTATCCCTAGAAAATCTCGCATGATTTCATGAGTCCAGATAGAGTAGTTATCAAAGATGAAGTTTTGAAGCTGCCCTGCATCAATTGCACTTAAAATATATCTTTCAAATGTATCCTTTGGAGTAAAATTAATATTTTCCTTCCTTTCTAAAGATATATTTTTCTTACCACAAAAATTAACACATACTCCACATCCAATACATCGATTCCAGTCAATTTTAATTCCATTTCCCACAACAGAGATAGCGTCAACTGGACATTTTTTAGTGCAAATTTCACACCTAACACACTTTTCATTATTAGTATTTGCAAAAAAATTACTACTGATTTTTGGCTTATACTTCAGTCTCCTATAAGCAGCAAGTGCATCACAGCAACACTTACAGCAGTTACAGATCCAGTTAATATTACCCTGGACATTATCTCCTATTTGAACCAAGCCCAAATCCTTACAATCTTTTAATATCATCAAGGCCTCCTTCTTTGTTATCTCTTCTGCGACACCATGCTTCGACAAACTTTCCGCAGCCTTATTCAATGTCAAGCAAGTTCTCTGAGGCTTATCACAGGACTCCCCTAAATGCTCTTTCTTGTGCCTACAATAGCAATTACCCACTGTCACACAACTAGAATCATTAATTACCTTAGTAGCTCTCTCATAATCAAGCATGGCTGATTGATCTTTTTCTGAAATAGCTTCCTCATTGGTAAAGTTTCTTGCCAAAGATGGATTTAAGTTAAAAACTTTTTTAATATATTCATCATCTACGTCTATATATTGATAAAATAATTCACTAAGCACTTGATGATTAAACTTTCCATCACTTTTCATAAAAGCAAATTCAAAAAAACCTGTTATTGTAGGTGAAACAATAAACGCCCTTGCGTCACTCCCAGTAAAGTCCAGCAATATCCCCTTTCGAGAAAGATTACTCAAAATTTCCAGCGCATCACCCTCATCTATCTTCCATAACAATAACGCATCCTCTACTGAAAAAAGATTTAACGGTAAAACAGAAACCAAGTCAGCCTCATCTTCAGTAAGAAATTCTTTTAATATCTTTACCAAAAACTCTGACTCCGTTGCACCTTGAGGTGCCTTTGATAGCCTTTCTTGCAATTTGTAATATGATTTTGAATTTATGTGTCCCATTCTTTTTATCCCCAATAACTACTTCTTTAAAAAAATAAATTAATTCTAGCCCCTAATCACTTTTATATTATCCATATCGCGAATGTCCACTATCTTAGATGCTCTTTTGTCAGAGACTCTTCCGGCATCAACAACAAAATGAGGTCTTCCTTTTTTGAAATACTGATCCAGTTCATCAACATGATTAACTGGCCTCCCTCCTGTAATATTTAGACTTGTCGAAGCCAAAGGTAGGCTTATTTTTTTCAAAAGATCTCTCAAGAATTCACTGGTTTGAGGAATTCGAACTGCCACGCCACCATCTGAACTGACAAAATGCTCAGGAAGATTTTCTCTACTCTTCAAAATAAAAGTAATAGGTCTTTTTTCAGAAAAACTATCTTCAACATATTTGTGTTGATTCGGACTCAAATAGCAATATTCTCGAACCATACAAAAACTCTTCATTAGCACCAATGAAGTCTTTTCCTTTTTCATTTGCTTAATTCGATACAGCTTTTTCACAGCATCCTTGTCAGTTGCCACACAAGAAAGTCCATAGATTGTATCAGTAGGAATCGCTCCAACCTTTCCACTCTTAAAAAGATCAGAAACTTCCCCAATCTCTTTTTTTGAAAAATTATTCAGATCTAATTTAATCTTCTCCATATTATTCAAGTTGCGTTATTGCTTGATAGTTAAACTGCTGATTTCTTACAATAAACTATAAATCACTTTATTTCAAGTAATTACACTTAAATCTTATGCTCTATACTAAGCTCAACATTTTTTTATGAATCTTTTTTGATGAACAAATCAACACATCCCCATTAGTATTTCCCTGCCAATCACCTCCATCAAAATCTGTAACAACTGCTCCTGCCTCTTCGGCAATAATGCATCCCGGCTTAAAATCCATCAACTTCACACCCTTAGCAACAAATCCTTCTAGTCTTCCACATGCAACATAACAAATCTCCAAATCAGCACTAGCAAACTTTCTTATATCCCTAACATAAGGCTTAACTTTTCTAACCAAGTCAATTGTATACATCATATCATCTCTATTATCCCCATTACAAAAACCGAAGAAGGCGTCACTGTATTCCGTCTCATTATCTGCACTAATTTTCTTTCCATTCAAATAAGCACCTTCACCCTTCACAGCCCAAAAAAGCTCATCTGTAATCGGTTGATAGACAGCACCTAGCACTACCTCTCCTGCCACTTCCAAGCCGATAGCAACGTTAAAAAATGGGACTTTTTTAGAAAAGTTAGTTGTTCCATCAATTGGGTCAATCACCCAAACGAAATTAGACTTGTTTCCGTTTTCCCCATTCTCTTCCCCAATAATCTTATGCTCCGGAAAATTCTCCTTAATAATCTCGGATATCTTTTTTTCAGACTCCAGGTCAGCCGATGTCACATAGCTCCTATCATCTTTCTCAAAAATATCAAAGCTTCCATAAAATTTACCTTTTACTATTTCTCCAGCCTTTTGAGCAGCGAATTTTGCAACGTCTAATTCTCTTTTATATTTCATATTTTTTTATTTTTTGTTATTTAAATAAACTTTTTTATATAAGCCAAACCTTGACACAATTTCACGAAAATATAATGTTAATGTGGTTGAAATTAAAACCGCCAAATTAATATTCAAAAATAAAATCAAGTAAAAGGAAGCACTTCCAAGAAAAGCAGCAAAAACATAATTAGAGCCTTTCTTAAGTGCATACGGTTCATCCCCCATAATTGCATCACGAGCAACACCACCCCCAAAACCGCTAATCATTCCAGAAAAAACACATACCAAAAAAGAAATAAGCGTCATCTCACCACCGGCTTCAAAAAGATACTTATCAGCAACAGAAACACCAATAACCGCAAATGCTGCCAATCCAATTGAATCAATGAGCCGAAAAAAAGAATATCTTCTCTTGAAAAACGTTGGAACCACAAAAGTTAGCAATCCCGCAATAATACCAATTAGAAAATAACTTGGGTCGTTCAAATAAAACATTGGTACTCGCCCAATCATCAAGTCCCTAACTGTACCACCACCAACTGCCGTAATTATTCCCAATATAATAACCCCAAAAATATTAAGCTTCTTAACCTTAGCCTTATAAGCCCCAGTAACAGCAAATGCAAATGTTCCGATTAAATCTAGTATATACATAGATATTTATTGTTCATTATTATTTTCTATATCATCAATTACTGACTCCTCGTTGATTTTGTCAGCATTTAATTTCTCAATCACCTCTCTAGACCTATTCTTCCCAAAACTCCAATAAATAAAATCATTTAAGTCGAGATTGGTGATTAACTTCTTCTCCAGTTTATCATTTTCAATTTTCAATCGCTCACCACTAATCATATATTCAACAACCTCCTCACTACTATTAAGCACGCGGACTTCCTCTCCCATGACAACGACACGATAAACATCACCGACTCTTTCTGCAGAGAAAGCACCACTACTCTCCACTATATTATATTTTCCTAAATTTAATTTATACATTGCACCATACATATTAGATTTAACAGAAATACGACCTGCACCCAACTCTAACTCAATTCGCTGACTATCTATATTAAATTTTACTTGCGTAGTATGATCTAATCTTAAAATAATCCCATTTTCAAAAGATATTATCAATCTTGAATTACCCATTGTTCTAATCTCGTCATCGTTACTAACATCATCCTCGACATCCAACGCATTCCAATCAGAGCCTTCGATACTTTTTCTTTGTGCACTACCACTAATATGCACAATTTTATTTTGATATTTCTTCTCTATCATTTGATATCCAGAAGAATTAATCTCATTATATTGATTATTTTTAGACATATGAAAAGCCTCGAACCAAATTATGGATCCAAGCATTATAATAACGCAAAAAATAATAATTCCCGCTGTCGCATTCCTCATGATTTATTTTCTATTTTTCTCAACTTAGAAGATTTATACTTCTCAGGCATATATGATTTTAATCTCTCAATCCTCGCACCACTCAACCCAAGATTTACCAGCTTATCACTCAATTCTTCAACATAAAAAGTCTGATCATATCCTAAGCAAATAACATCAGGAGTTAGCTCCCTAATAACTTGATACTTATCACCCAAACTCCCTAAAATAACTTTATCTGCCAATTTGCTTTTTTCAATCTGTGCTTTACGATATTCTTCATTGTGCAAAACACTGTTCCCTTTCAATTCCTTAACTGTCTTATCTCTAGCAACTACCACAATCAAATAGTCACCAAACGTTTTCGCTTGACGCAAAAAATGAATATGACCCTTGTGAAAAATATCAAAAGTTCCAAAAACCATCACTTTCTTCATATTTTTTCCAGATGATTAATAAGTGCCTGAACACCTAAGCTCCTATGCCCAACAATCATTCTCTCTTCCTCAGTCATTTCTGCAAAGGTTTTTTTCAGCTTCTTTGACTTAAATATTGAGTCATATCCAAAGAACTGTTCACCTGCTAAATCTGAAATAACAAAACCTTCAGCCTCGTTTTGACTCTCCCAAAACTCTTTTTTTTCTGGGTCATACACCACAACAGCTCCAATATATTTTGCTGTCCTCTCTTCCTCAGCGGTATCTATTAGCTTCTCTATGAGCCCAAAACATCTATCCATATCATTCCCTTCCATCCATCTCTTAGAATGGACTCCTGGAAAACCGTCTAGTGCGTCGACAAATATACCGAAGTCATCTGACAATGTCAGTATTCCAGATTTTTCAGCAAAAAATTTTGCTTTCTTTTTTGCATTCCCAAGAACAGTATCCTGGTCTTCTAGAACGTCGTCAATAATGCCAACGTCCTCAAGAGAAAGAAGCTCAATATCACTTCCAAGGAATCTAAAAATTCCCAAAAATTGATTCAGCTTCTTTTGATTACTTGTGGCTATTAAAATCTTCATATTATGATTCGATCATGAACTTATTTTCACCTGCCTATACTCCTATTTCATCAGCAATTCCCTTCAGCGATTTGAGTCCTATTTCTAAAAATTCATCCAAAGTAAGACCAATTTTTTCACACTCAAGAATTATGCTCCTGTCACATCTCTCAGCAAACTTCTTATTCTTAAATTTCTTTTTCAAAGATTTCAATTCTAGTCCTTCAATTTTCTTGTCTGGACGAATCAATGTCGCAGCCATAATCAATCCGGTTAGCGTTTCTGCCGCTGCCAAAGAATGTTGAATCCTTAAACTCCTCCTCTTATCTCTCAAGTACTCATTAGGCAAATATCCATAATTATGCGACTCAACTGTCTCAATCAGGAAATCACTAGCTCCAGCTTCTTTCAATATATCTACAGCTCTTACGCAATGCTCCTCTGGCGTATCTTTTGTAAGGTCCCAATCAATGTCATGCAAAAGACCAATAATCCCCCATTTTTCCTCATCTTCCTCAAAATGATTAGCTAGACCTCTCATTATTGCTTCACTTTCAAGTGAATGTAATTTTGTGATTGGATCTGTCACATGCTTATCCAGTGCTGCGTGAGCCTCCTCCAAAGTAATTCCTATCTCCTGCTCACTAGAATCATCATTCACAACTTCAACCTCATCAGCTGAATCACTAGCCTCAATACCTTTCTTCACACTAACATTTTCTGCACTCTTTTTTGGCTTCACAAGAGGAAACAACGTAACTTCCCTCAATGTTTTATCCTCTAAAAATCCAAACAATCTCTCTCCAACTCCAAATCCGCATGTTGGTGGCATTCCGTGTTCAAGCATCTCAACAAATTCCCAATCTGGCATCATTGCTTCATCATCTCCTGCCTCTAAGAGTTTCTGTTGCTCTTCAAATCTCCTTTTTTGATCAATTGGGTCATTAAGCTCACTGTAACCATTTCCAACCTCTGCTCCTCCAATAATTATTTGAAAACGACTTACTTGTCCTGGAACGTCTTTCTTTTCCTTCGCAAGAGGAGAAACAAATAATGGATGGTTAATCAAAAAGGCTGGTCCAGCAATATTTTTTCTACAATATTTCCAAAGAGAATCGGTAAACCTCTCCTTATTATCTCCCTCGTATTTCACCTCAAGTTCTTGTAACTTATTTCTAAGTTCATCTTCTGAAGCGCTGATCACATCAACACCTGTTTGTCTCTTAATTTCTTCAACATAATCAATTTTCTTCCATTCATCTGCAAAATCAAAAGTGTGACCCCTTGTTTCAAACTTAGTTTTTCCATAGACCTCTTTAGCAATATACCTATACAGCTCCACAGACAAATCCATTCCGTCATTATAGTCAGCATATGCCCAATAAAATTCCATATTAGTAAATTCCTGAAGATGGTTCGGACTACTTCCCTCATTCCTAAAGGCCCTTCCAATTTCAAATGTTTTTTCAAATCCTGCTGCCATTAGTCTCTTTTGCCAAAGCTCTCCAATAGAAATTCTCATGAAAACATCAATATCAAAATCATTATGATGCGTCTTGAATGGTCTTGCTTCCGCACCACCAGTAGTTGTCTCAATACAAGGAGTTTCTACTTCCATAAACCCTTTCTCAGTCATAAAATTTCTCATTGCCCTCCAAAAAGCCGCTCGTCTCACAAAAATTTCACGCTCATCTTTATTGAAAAATAAATCTAAATATCTTTTTCTATACTTCTCATCCTCATTCTTAAAGCCAAAGTGTTCGGTCGGAAAAGGCGCCAATGCTTTACTTAGAACTTTCCAATCAATAACCTTCAATGATTTTTCATCCGTCTTCGTCTTAAACATTTCACCCTCTACTTGAATAAAATCACCAAGTTCAATATTTTTAACAAAAAGCTTAAATTTATCAGTATCCATATTATTCTTATTGAAAAATAATTGAATTTTTCCTGACTCGTCTTCAATATGACAAAAAGCAGACCCTCCCATTGGACGATTTGAGACTACTCGCCCTGTCAAAAACACAGACTCTTCAATATCATCAAATTTTTCCAAAGCCTCGGCATTAGAAAAAGAACGCTTAGATTTCTCAGGATACGCCTCCATTCCAGCATTTTTAAGATTTTCCAATTTTTCCAATTTAGTCTTTCTAATGTCTTCGCGCATTTTTTAAAAAGTTTAAGTATTAACCTCTTTAATTTACCTCATTTGATCAATAATTGCAATAAAAATGAGATTTGATATAGCAAAATGAGATTTGAGAAAAATCATTCTCTTCTCCAACAAAAAACAGCTCACTAGTGAGCTGTTTTTTAATTTCTAAATTTCAAAAAGATAAATTTAACTAATTGATATAATTCTATAACTCATCTTCCCTCCTGGAGTTTCAACTTCAGCTTTATCTCCTTTTGTTTTTCCAAGAAGAGCCTTTCCAATAGGAGACTCATTGGAGATTTTATATTCTCCTGGATCAGCCTCGTTTGACCCTACGATATGAAAAGTAACTTCCTTTCCATCAGATTGAACCTTAACACTAGATCCGATTTGAACAGCATCAGAAGAACTACTTTTTTCAACAATCTTAGCCTCTTTTATTAGAATTTCCAGTTGAGCAATTCTGGTCTCATTTTCTGTTTGTTGACTCTTCGCCTCACTATATTCAGCATTTTCACTTAAGTCACCTTGTTCTTTTGCCTCCTTAATTGCTTGTGCAATTTCTTGACGAACAGTTGTTTTTCTGTGTTCTATTTCTTCTTTTAGTTTATTGTATCCAGCTTGAGTAACGAGCTTTGTCATTTTGTTTTTTGATTAAAAAAATTAATAAAAAGACTGCAAAAAAATCGCAGCTAATATTCAATGTCATTCAAGATAATAGTATCAGAAATATGACCATTGTCAACCACTAACTTATACACAGAAGTGAAACTAGAGTTGAAAGATAAGATTTGAAGCCCTAATTATACTGGCAATTTTTGCAAAATAAAAAACCCACCGAAATATATTTTATACCAGTGGGCTATAATTCATAGCATAACTACGTTCATTTATCTCCCTACTACATCATAGACACACAAAAGATCATGACTATTAAACCACTTTGCTTTGAAAAATTCGAGATCAAAGAAAGACCCTGAACTCCAAACTCTATTAAAAAAACTAGAATAATTTTTTCAACTCCTCCAGTGATTCAATTTCATGATCAAACCCTCTTTTCTTGACCCTACTTAAAAGTATTGCGCGCAAGCCAGCTTCTCTTGATCCAATAAAATCAGAAGCCACACTATCTCCTACCATCAATATCTCACTTGAATCAACACCAAGCCTTTGGATCATCGATTCAAATATTACACCTTCAGGCTTTTTAAAACCCACATCACATGAAAAAATATATTCATCAATAAGGCTATCCAATGCTAATCGGAAAAAAGGCCTCTTGTATGGAGTAGCCAAATTAGATACTGTACCCAGCTTGATACCTCTTAATCTCAGCCAATGCAATAATTCGATTGTCTCTGGATAACAATGCACACTCCTTACCTCAGACCTAATATCCATTTCAATTTCCGAAATGACATCAGGATCTAAGCTAATTCCCAACTTGCCAAAAATCTCACTAAGGCTCATGTCACAAACAAGAGCAAGTTCTCTTATCTGTGCCCATTGTTTTAAGCTTAATACCCTTCTGTATAGTTTCTTCTTATTAGCCACAAATATCAAAGTACCATACAAATCAAAAATTACCGCTTTCGCATCACAAGTAACCATCAATCACCTCCATTTGGGATAATTAAAATCATCCCGATTTACCAAGAGTCTTTTGTAAAGATTATTCATCTTTTACGTCTTTTTTTTGCAAATTAACCTTTTTAATTTGACTCTAAATAATAAATTATTACAACCACATTGTCAACCCTATCTGACTTATCAAAAACAATCCTTGACTAATTTATCAAAAAACTACGACATACAAACTTACCACATCCACTATCAACGGATTACACTTGTATTATTCTTATCAAAAAACAGTCCATGATTGATTCAGTAATTTGGTAACATTAAATAGTTGCACAAGTAAAAGAGAACTATGAAAGACCATTTATTCTAAGTAAATCAAAAGGTATTGAAACAATTGAGGACACAGTAAATTATAACCAACGCTACAGAAACTACTCTTAATAATAACTACTCTATTCCAAATATCTTCAATATGCGCAAAAATTTATTTTTCATAATTTTATTTTAATTTATAATATTTTTAATATTACCATAACACAGCAACAATCTAAAGATCTAAAGATATGATTAGTAAAGGAATATTCTTGATTAATTCAGAAAAATAAAAAGCGAATATTGGTTTTCAACCTCATCGCCTTTGTTTGTTCAATAAAAATTCTATTTATTTTTAGCCGCGTAAATACCTCCAATAAAACCAAAAAGGTGACCACTCCAACTTACGCCAGCAACAGGGATCAGTAGAGACATCAATGCTCCTCCGTACACAAGGAATACTAAAATGGATGTTATTATCGCCTTCGGACTCCTTTGATAATACCCGAGAGATAATAAGTACCCCATAAGCCCAAAAACAACGCCACTTGCACCTATGTGCACCGAGTTACTGCTTCCAACTATCCAAGTTCCTAAGCCTCCGACTATCATTATCACCAATATCGCTCGAATTGCCAAATTACGATCATACGCAATGGCAACTAATAAGAGGACAAACAATGCCAGGCTATTAGCAATTAAATGCGCCAGACTTGCATGAATGAATGGAGCAAAAAATATTCCCACCAACCCTATCAATTCGTGCGGATGAATGCCTAAAACCTGAATATTAAACGGAAGTATCCAGCCCACAACGTGAACTATCCATATAAAAGCTACAGCGATAAACGACCAATAACAACTTTTTTTCAAATCTTTCATTTTCAGAACTCCTATTAATATTTTCAACGATAACCCCCTGCGGATTAAAAGAACTCCAATAAGAAATAATATAATATCCCGACTACCTTGTCAACCCTATCTGACTTATCAAAAACAATCCTTGACTAATTTATCAAAAAACTATAATACGATTAATAAATTTGCTACAATACATATATACTAATAAAAATAACTTAAATTACATCATGAGCTCAAAAAAAATATTCATTGGCGGATGGTATCAAAGAACAACATTGCATTTGTCGGAAACGTATGATTTCCTAAAAGGAATTGATTCACCCCTTAAGCTAAATAAAAACAAACTTAAAAATCTCAGAGATTCTCTTGAAATTGAAGTGATTGAAGTAAAAATAGATGAATTTGAGCATATCAATATTAAAACAAAAACAGGGATTACTGTAAGAATATTTGAAGACGGACTAATTACCCTAAGCATGACCCATACAGAAACAAAACGAAATATTTCAAAACTAACTAACTTCTATGAAAACAAACTATCTCCTGCGATTAGCTACATCTTCAGCCTTGGAGCTCCGATCCCAAAGGAACTTGCTAACATAAAAACAATTTATCCATACTTTATCGTTCTTAATAAGGCTACCAACAATAAAGTCGAGGAACTGTTAAAAGATTTTAATCAAGAAAAATCTCTTGAGATTAAAAAGAAGAAATTTGAAATATATAAAGGAGATAAGTTATATATAATAAACAATATAGCTGAGGAGCCACATAAAATAGAACGACTCATTAATGAGCAAATTTTCGCGAGAGAATTCAAAGGCCAATTGCACAGGTATCTCAACTTGCACAGAATAATTTGGGAGAAAATTGCAGACATAAAAGAAAGGAAAGAAATTCGAGGTCATGAAGCAGACGCGCTGAAATCAAAAATTGAAGGATATAGTAAAACAATAAACCTTATCGAAAGCAGACTAAATCAAATGGGAACCTACATAGGGACAAGAAGTAAGATAATTGAAAAAGATAAAGAACTAAAGAATATATCAGAACTACTCCAATTCAGGTATGAAACACTATCCAACACATTAGCCTATGTAAAAGAAGTTTGGACAATGACCAAAAACTACGTGAGCTCCGCACAAGATCTTTTTTCAGATATTCAGGCCGAAAGCGCCAACTCATCATTCAAAGATTTAACGGTAATCACATCAGCTGGGGTTATGGTTGGATTACTAAGAATTCTAAATCAAAAAATGCCAGAAATTACAACCAGCACAATTTCCTATTTTGTATTTATTTTATTAATTGGATATCTTGCAAATAGACTGATTAAGTTCGCATCAATGCGAAAAAAATATGAAATCAAAGATGCTAAAATAAAGAAAAATATCAAATAGTAGACCCCACCAACTGAAACAACTTCCACACTCAAATATTATCCAAAAAAAACAGCTTGAATAAGTCGTTTTCTAATATTGCTTCCGCTACTGAATAGCTTTCGAACTATAGACTAGAAAAGTATTGATAAAAATTTTAAGAAATGTGATTTCTCGGTTAAAAGGTTTTTGACGAATTAAGAAAAATAAAAAAGCTAGCTAATTTTCTTAGCTAGCTTTTTTATTTTTCTTTAACCTCATATACTGACATGCATCTTCTCAATCACAGGAGAAATATACTCCCCTCTCGAAGTGTTTAGCTAGGACGGTCCTAGAAAAATAGTTCAATATGGACTACAATATGTTGGTCACAGACTAGATCAAGACTACTCCGTTATTACCTATCCAGAAGAACAACTTAGTCGTACAGGGGAACTCCAACCTTTTAAATGCGGTGCAGATCTCATTGCAATCGCAATGAACACAGAAGTAATTCTAGTCAAAATTACAGGTGTTGATAAAATTATTCCTTTTGGGGAAAAATTTCCACAAAAACGTGGAACCGTAACAGTAAGATTTGGAAAACCTGTTCAATTTAGTTACCAAGATTCATATATCGAAGCAACTGAAAAAATCCAAAATATTGTTGAGA
>JBHPHA010000008.1:0-40035 GCA_042569905.1 Patescibacteria group bacterium | reverse complement strand
TGAGGATGTTATTGTTGATAGTTCTAATGAAGAGGTGAATGATGCTATTGAAGAGGTTGTTGAAAGGAGTGAAGTTAAGATTAAAGCCAAGAAAAACCCAGTCAAGGTGACTGTTAGGGAGTCGGGAGTTAAGGTATATAGCGGAACAGTTCGTCCAGATTTTCCTCAGATTATTATGGTTGATGGTGATGTTACCATTTCATCAGACGATGGTAACGATACTATGATTTATGTTAATGATGAAAAGATAGGTCTTTTGAGTAAAGAGTCGGGTGATATAAAAAATGTGTTGATAAATGTAGAATAGGAGAAAGAGGTATTAGACGGAATATAAAAAAGACAGCATCGAATGGTAAAGAAAAAAGAAGAAAATACTGAAAACAAAGTTGATAGTGTAGTTGATGAGATTAGAAGTAAATTTGGAGATGGGATGATTATGAAGCTTGGTGACGTAAAAAAAGTGGATGTGGAGGCTATACCTACTGGATCAATTTCTTTGGATTTAGCACTGGGAATAGGCGGTGTTCCGCGAGGAAGAGTGATTGAGGTTTATGGTCCAGAATCATCAGGTAAGACAACTCTAGCACTTCATGTTGCCTCTAATGCTCAAAAAAAAGGTGGTACAGTTGCGTTTATTGATGCTGAACATGCACTTGATCCTGAGTATGCAAAAAAAATCGGGGTGAATATTGGTGACCTTTTGATTTCTCAGCCAGATGCAGGAGAGCAGGCGTTGGATATTGTGGAGACCTTAGTCAGGAGTGATGCTGTGGATCTTATTATAGTCGATTCTGTTGCAGCATTGGTGCCAAGGGACGAAATTGAAGGGGAGATGGGAGCTCATCATGTTGGAAAGCAAGCTCGTCTAATGTCGCAAGCTCTAAGGAAACTGACTCCAGTTATGGCTAAGTCTAATACGGTTGTTATATTTATTAATCAGATTAGAATGAAAATTGGTGTTATGTTTGGTAATCCCGAAACTACTACTGGTGGACAAGCTTTGAAATTTTATTCTTCAGTCAGAATTGAGATTAGAAGAAGCGCTCAGATTAAAAAGGGAGATGAGATTGTCGGAAACAGAACAAAAGTTAAGGTGGTAAAGAATAAGGTAGCACCTCCATTCAAAACTACTGAATTTGATATCATGTATAATGAAGGTATCTCTAGGTCAGGAGATTTGCTTGATACTGGTGTGAAATATGAAGTTATAGGGAAGGCGGGAAATTCGTATTCTTACGGGGAAGAAAAAATGGGAGTGGGAAGGGAGAAAGCTAAGGCTTATTTGAATGAAAACCCTAAAACAGCAGATAAGATTTCTGTAGAAATTTTTAAAAAAATTGAAGAATAGGTCAAATAAATGGAACAATATTATCAGTCTATTATATTAGGAATTATTCAGGGAATTGGTGAATTTTTACCAATATCTTCTTCGGGGCATCTGGTTTTGGTGCCCTGGATTTTTGATTGGAAGGAGCAGGGATTGTCTTTCGATGTCGCTTTGCATATGGGAACCTTGGTGGCAGTAATACTGTATTTTTGGCGAGATTGGATGAATATTTTTGCCAAGGCATTTGGTGGATCTTTTGAGGATGGGAATGCTGTTAGTGGCATGGAAATTAATCGAAATATGCTTTGGATTTTAGCAATAGCTACTATTCCAGGTGTGTTGTCGGGATTATTTTTGGAGGAAATCGTAGAAACTACCCTTAGAAATCCATTGATTATAGCTTTTAATCTTTTCTTTTGGGGATTGATTTTGTATTTAGCTGACACTAGGTCTAGAAATATTGAAAAAATAAATAAAGTTAGCTTCTTAGATGGTGTTATTATTGGACTGGCGCAGGCTGTGGCTATTATTCCTGGGACCTCTCGTTCCGGTATTACAATGTCTGCTGGGTTGTTGCGTGGATTGAGTAGGGCGGATGCTGCTAGATTTTCTTTTTTAATGTTAACTCCAATAGTGTTTGGAGCTAGTATTTTGAAGTTTAACGAGCTATTTGCTAGTTTTGGTACCGAAATGCTAATAGGTCTAATTTTTTCAGTAGCGAGCGGATATCTGTCAATAAAATATCTTATTAAATTTATAGGAAGAGTTAGCTATAAAGTATTCTTTTGGTACAGACTAGCGCTTGCAATATTAATTGTCCTCCTGTATATTTAGATATTACTTTTTAAAGTTGAATAAATGAAAATTATTAGTGGAAAAGAAATTTCTGAGAATATTTTAGATGAAATAAGAAAAGATATAACTGCTCAGGAATTAAATCCTGGATTGGCGGTTATTTTAGTGGGTAATGACGAGGCTTCTCATATTTATGTTAACTTGAAAGAAAAGGCTGCTAAGGAGGTTGGAATTAATTTTTTCAAATTTTTATTCAATGAAGATACTGATGAAGAACTGATTTTGAAAAAGATTGAGGAATTGAATGGTGATGATGAAGTGCATGGTATTATTGTGCAACTTCCTTTGCCAGGTAATCTTGATACTCAAAAAATAATCAACTCAATTGATCCCGAAAAAGATGTTGATGGATTCCATCCTGAGAATATAAAAGCCTTTTTTGAGGATAAGAATGAGATTGTTCCAGTTTTTCCTAGTGCAATAATGAAGATGGTCAATTTTGCATTTGGTGATGCTGGTGGAAATTCAAAGGAAGCTATTGTAGTTGTGAATTCTGATAGATTTGGTGATGCAATGACTTGTGCATTGAGTCGAAGTGGATTTAACTCAAAATATATCTTTTGTGATGATGTCTTGTCAGAAAAGCCTGATGGAGAGTTGATTAATTTTTTACGCAGAGCCGATGTTGTTGTGACTGCTTGTGGATCTTTGGATTTGATTGATAGGAATATGATTAAGGATGGGGCAGTTGTTATTGATGGTGGAGTGATTAAGGAGAACAAGCAAGTTTTTGGTGATGTGGATTATGATTCTTTCCTGGATTCAGATTGTCAGGTATCTCCAGTTCCAGGAGGAGTAGGGCCGGTGACTGTTGCTTGTCTTTTGGAGAACGTTTATTTGATGAGTTTGAAGTAGTTAGTAATTTCAATTTAATATCGAGCTATGTGATAACCATACATGACGTATGGTTTTTTGATTGACAAAATGCAAAAAATCTGAAATAATAATACATTGTTCTTTTGAAATAATTTCTTACTAAAAAAACGGAGGATTAGTATGCATGCCTTGAGCACGGTTGTTAACTTTATAGTAAAAGAATATCTTTATGATGTTAGCGCACGGGAACTGTTTGGTTTTTTGAGTCAAGAGGAGTTAATATCTTTAAGTCAAAATGATGTTGGTATCTTTGATTTAGCTAAAAAAATTATAGAGAGGATGAGTTTGAAGTGCAATGATAGGTTTACCTACATTGGGCACATTGAAGAATTTAGTAGAAGCGCTCAAAATACTGAAATTAGTCTTGATGAGGGAGACCTTCGCTGCCGTGTTTCTTTGGGTAAAAATGGATCAAGTCAATTTGACTGTCTCTTGAGAGAAATGGATATTTCTGAGGTGAAGAGAGTCATTCTTGATTTAAGAGGAAATGGCGGTGGGTTGGTAGATGAGACACTTAAGTTGTCGAAATATTTTTTAACAACATCGACTGAATTTTTTTATTTCGAGAATAGAAATGGAAGAAGGTCCAATATCTCTACCAGACAACTTATACCAGGTCGTCTTTCAGGGTTTCCTCTGAGAATATTGATTGATCGCAGAACAGCTAGTATGGCTGAAGTGATGGCTGGATGCTTGAGGCGAAACAATGATGATGTGATTGTTTGCGGAGAGAACTCATTGGGTAAAAATATTTTACAAAGTGAGTTTGTGATGCCGAGTCAGTCATTGATATTATTACTATCAGCGGATAGATGGTTTTTTCCTGATGGGAAAAGTGTTGGCGACGTTGGGATTACTCCTGATATATAAACATGGGCAGTTTGCAATAATGTTTGCAGACTGTTTTTTTATTATATTAGTTTTTGATAGTTAAAAATTCTAATGTAAAAACCGACAAAAGTCTATATCTAAGGCAAGAAGCTATTGACAACATGCTTCCGGTGTAGTACAGTTAAGTGTTGTTTTAAGAATGTGTCTCTAGGATTATAATAATCACATATAGAAGGAGAATGTGATATGTCATGGACAAGCAAAGTTGAAGAAAGAAGAAAAAGTCTCAAAGAGCAGGGAGAAGAAATAGCAGTCCAAGTTTTGGGTATATTCTTGTCTCAGCCTACTCAAATAGGGCGCGGTATTGGGTTTTTGCGACCGATAGATATCATTAACAGTGTTAATGATCGTGAGATATTTCTTAAGTCAGTTAGGTTGGATATAGGAAGGTTAAAGGAAGGCTCTGAAATTAGGGACTATGGAGAAATTGAAAAAACATATGAGAGTGTACGCGATTTGATTTTATCATAAAATATTCAAACAAATTAAAAGCAATTGCAAGTAAATCTCGCAATTGCTTTTTTATTTGTGCCCGGAGAGAGACTCGAACTCTCATGATATCGCTACCATTGGATTTTGAGTCCAACGCGTCTACCAATTTCGCCATCCGGGCTTATATTTTTTTGTACTTATTTAGCATAGAAAAAAAAGAGTTGTTTGTCAATAATTTTTGTACTATAATAGAATATATGGCAAAAATAATTTCACTTATAAATCAAAAAGGAGGAGTTGGAAAGACTACCTCGACAATAAATTTAGTTACTTATCTAGCGGATGCTGGTAAGTCTGTTCTTTTGGTTGATCTAGATCCTCAGGGAAATGCTTCTTCTGGGATTGGAGTTGATACTCAGAATTTAACAAAGAGTTTATATAAAGCAATGATTTCTGGTGATTATCCAAGGGATGCTATTATTAATCTGGATTCTGGATTTGATATTATTCCTTCATCTCAAGACTTGGCAGGTGCTGGTGTTGAAATGATTCATATGGATAATCGTGAATTTCGCCTGTATGATGTTTTGCGTCAAATTAGAAATGAGTATGATTATATTATTATCGATAGTCCACCTAGTCTCGGTCTTTTAACTATTAATGGTTTGGTGGCTAGTGATGAGGTTATTATACCTGTTCAAACGGAATATTATGCACTGGAAGGGTTGAGTCAGCTTTTAGAGACAATTGCTTTGGTAAAAGAAAGCTTACAACCCGAATTAGCAATTAAAGGCGCTCTTTTGACAATGTATGATAGAAGAAATCGATTGGCTCGTCAGGTCGTTAAGGAAGTTCAAGAGCACTTTCCTGGATATGTTTTTGAATCAATTATTCCAAGGACAGTTAGGTTGGCAGAGGCACCTAGTTACGGTAAGTCAATTTTACATTTTAGTGGTCTATCAAAAGGTGCACGATCATATAAGAATTTAGCGAGAGAAATAATAGAGATTGATGACGCTAATGATGGTAGTGATGAGGGTGACAATGAATAATATAATTTGTGTTAAAGTTTTGAAATAATTTTATGTCTCAAGAATATGGTTTGGGAAGGGGATTGGCTTCTTTGATACCACAGAAGCACGGTCAAGGCACTCGAGGTAATTCAGGTGCGTCAGATGACTTCAGAAGACCTGCTGCTGGTCGGGGTAAGGAGGATGAAAAAAAGAAGGAGGATGCCGTTGATGTGTCTAATGGATCCATGGAAGTTGAAATTGGAAAAATTAAAACCAACCCTTTTCAGCCTAGAACTAATTTTGATAAGGAGAAGCTAAGAGAACTTTCTGATTCAATTAAGCATCAGGGGATTATTCAACCACTAATTGTTACAAGGAGTGGGGATGATTTTGAATTGATTGCGGGAGAAAGAAGACTTCAAGCGTCAAAAGAAGTTGGACTTCAAAAGGTTCCAGTTGTTGTAAGAGATGTTAATAACAAGGAAAAGCTTGAATGGGCGATTGCTGAAAATGTCCAAAGGCATAATCTGAATCCTATTGAGGAGGCAAAGGCATATAAGAGGTTGATGGATGAATTTGATTTAACACAGGAGGAAGTTGCTAAGAAAATGGGAAAGAGTAGGAGTTTGGTTGCGAATAAAATTAGACTATTAGACTTACCAATTGATGTTCAAAAAGCATTGATTAGTGGATATATAACAGAAGGCCACGCCAAGGCAATACTTGCAATCAGTGATCAACAAAAAAGAATCACTTTGTTAGACATGATTATTAAAGGAGGATTAACAGTTAGGCAAGCAGAAAAGAAAACTCAAGAGATGGATGATAGTAAGCAAAGGAAGCATATTAGCATTGATCCAAAAATAAGAGATCTTGAAAGTAGACTAGCTGAAAAGCTTGGAACAAAGGTTAAGCTTAAAAAGTCTGGAGAAGAAGGTGGAAAAATTATTATTGATTTTTATTCTAAAGAAGAGCTTGATGGAATTCTAGGTAGAATTTCTATTGAGGAGCAATAGTATTCGTGTGTAAAAAAACATCCGCTTGAGGCGGATGTTTTTTTGTTACTCTTAAGAAAAATTTTAAAGTGCTCCGTATTTTTTGAGTTGTCTTTTTATTTGAGATTTTGCAGTTGATGTTTTCACGATCTCAAGCCAGTCCCTGTTGGGCTTTCTCTCTGCTTTTGATGTTAGTATCTCAACTACTTGACCATTATGTATTTGATAATCAAGAGAAACCATTTTATTATCCACCTTAGCTCCACTAATCCTATTTCCGATATCCGTGTGGATTGAAAAGGCGAAGTCTACTGGAGTTGCTTTTTCTGGAAGATCAATAACATCTCCTAGTGGAGTAAATGCGAAAATCCTATTTTGAAAAAAATCAATTTTAAGGCTTTCCATGAATTCTTGGTTGTCATTTCCTAGTTCATTTTGCCATTCACGAAGTTGTTTGACCCAAGCAATATCTTTTTCTGGAACTTTTTCTGATTTCTTGAAAAAGTATTCACTCCAAGATTTCTTTTTTGAATCACCATATATCCAATGAGATGCAATTCCAAACTCTGCTTCATTATGCATTTTCTCAGTCCTAATCTGAACTTCAATAATACGTCCTTCCGGACCAAAGATGGTTGTGTGAAGGGATTGGTACCCGTTGGGCTTTGGAAGTGAGATATAATCTTTTATGCGACCTATCATGGGGCGATACATCTTGTGAACAATTCCTAATATTTCATAGCAGTCAGCAATTTCTGGAACGACTATTCGAAGAGCAACTAGGTCATAAATTCGATTAATATCCATTTCATGCTTCTGAAGTTTAATATATAGACTATAGAGACTTTTAGCTCTTCCGTAGATATCAATCACTGAAATATTCTTTTTGGATAATTCTTTTTTGATTTCTTTAATGCCAAGATTTACGAATTTTTCACCCTCAACGTAGTACTTTTGGCGCATTTCTAAAGTCTTATTATACTCTTCTGGCTCTAGGTATTTGAATGAAAGATCTTCTAATTCAGATTTAATTTCTCCAATTCCAAGTCTATTGGCAATAGGGGTGAAAATTTCAATTGTTTCTCTGGCAATTCTGATTTGCTTGTCGGGAGGGTTATGCTCTAGCGTTCTCATGTTATGAAGTCTGTCTGCAAGTTTTATGATTACAACCCTAATATCCGCTGCCATTGCTAAAAACATCCGCCTAAGATTTTCCAGAAGATACTCTTCTTTTGTTCCGCGAAGCTTTATTTTACCAAGTTTTGTGATTCCTTCTACCATAAGGCAGATTTCTTCTCCGAATTTTTTCTCTATTTCTGCTAGAGTGATTGGAGTGTCTTCTGGAACATCATGAAGAAGACCAGCTGCAATGGTCTTTGAGCCCATACCAATATCAGCCAATATCTTGGCTGTTTCAAGACAATGCTGGAAATATTCTTCTCCGGAACGCCTCTTCTGACCTTCGTGAGCTTTTTTGGCAAAGTCATGCGCTTCAGTAATCCTCTTTCTCCTTTCGTCGGTAAGAGGAAGCTTGAAGGATTTTAATATGTCATTGATAGTTAACATAGAAGTTTTTATTATGAATTTGTTCGAAATATCTCTTTCGTAGTAGAATATGGAGATTTTGAGCAGATTCTTAGTATTTTAAGTATAGGGAAGAGTGGGTGAAGTGGCAAGGGTTCTGCGGGTTTATGACTCAGTATCAGGATGAATGTAATTACCTGGAAAGCGCCGAAAACACTTGACAAGAGAGAGTTTTTCTGCTAGTATATATTATTCACGTAATTGTGCGTGATGTTTTTTGAAAAATGAAATATAAAACCTAGTCATAGCGGAATGCACTAGCGCCGTTTGCTTAGGTAGAAACCCCGGCGGAATGCTATTAGATTAACCTTAGAATTTTCGAAGTAGAATGCTTACGAGATGTAAACTTACCGTCTTTCATCGGAATGAGGGGCACTTATTTTAATTTTAAGACAAAAGAGGTATTTTTATGAAAACTGCTAAAATTCAAAATCTTTTCAGGCGCACAACGCTTCGTCAAGTGGTAATGGGATATTGCGAGGCTATCTGGTCAGAAGGTTGGAAGAGGGGAAAAACTGTGGCTCTTGATGATCCCACTAACCCTTTTGTTGGTGGACCTAATCATCTTATTGAGCTTGGTATCGACACGGTAACTAGCCCGAGTGGTGAAGTCAGTACTATCAACAAGCTTACTCGTTTGCGAGTCAGAGATCTTTCAGACGAAAGCCTTACACTTATTGGAGAGTGTACTGGCAAGGATTTAATTGCGATCTGCGAGCGACTAGGTGACGGAGCAGCAGGAAAAGATGTTGTTCATCAGGAGTATGTGGATTCTTTTAAGGAGAATATTCAGAACGACAAGAAGCATCTCCTTAACAATCTGGTTGCAGCAACAGCGGTTCTGGATGTGGTGGTGAGCTTTGTTGCAGGTAATGACACAACTGTGGAGGAGTTGATCAGAATGATCGAAGGAGCACTTTCCGGTGAAGATTATGCAATAGCTAATATGATAGCGGCTGCGTCTCGTTCGGCATGGTTAGGTCGCGCTTGCCAGGATGGATCCTGGGAGGTTTCAGCTGACTTTGAGTTCTGTATGACTCTTCAAGATGATGTGGCTGAAATTGATCCGTGGGTGGCTAAGCCCATACTGGAGATGTTCATCAGAGATCTCCGTGATGGTAAATTTACCGATTAAATAATAGTCGGTATAAAATGATATGGTTAAAAATTAAAACACAAGAGGAATGAATTATGGGAAGTCCGATTAAGGTTGAATTACAGCACACTGAGGATTTACCTGAGGATTCTATTGTTACAGGTAAGTTTGTTGAGATCCGTGTTGATCGTCAGGATAATCAGAGCGTTGAATACACCATTTTTTTGTTTCGAAATGAAAGACTTGGTGATGTTCTGGTACGTGCAGGGGAAAATCGAAAATACAATGATAAGCTGATCATCGATTCGATCACATTTCCTAAATAGGTGACATTTAAGTATAGTAACGGTTCGAATAATTTCGAGCCGTTTTTTTGTTGAATAAAAAAAGCATTACTTGATTTTCAAGTAATGCCTAGCGGTGGTGTGACTATGAAAGGAGTTTGTCGGTGATATGAAAGAGGAATAAATATGTTTTTGGGTTAAATACTAGTGTAAACAAATAATTAAAAATTATTGTCATGATAATTAATACTAATAGTAGAAGCAAATCGATGAGAAAAATTCCAGGCAGCGGTGTGTCTTTGGGATGGAAAATGCTACTTAGGAGTATAAATGATGCGCCTAGCATTGAGTTGTACCACAGAATTAGCTCTATATTTCCATGAAAAGATAATGTTATGTTTGGAATTAAATAGAGTGATACGGCTATTCTTTCAGAAAATTCTTTTGATTTGAGAAAATCCATAATAAAAGTCAGGCTTAGTATGAAAAAAAGAAAGATGGGCGCAGCAATTGCCATTTCATAATCCATAGTAAACATATCTCAATCTCCTTTAAAAAAGTATGTTTTTAGGAAACTTTATTTAACCGCATTCTAGCTGTTAGTGTTAATATTGTTAACTGCTTAGGATTATATCGGTAGGCGAGGAGTTGCTGGTGCGAGGTACTTAAATTCTATTCCAAATCTTAATTTAACTATTTAAAAATCTTTTTTCAAAAAATACCTCTTTTGGTGTTAAATAACCTAATCTTTTTCTTGGTCTTTCATTTATCAATTTCTCAACTTTTTTAATTTCTTCATCTTGTATATTACCAAATTTAATCCCTTTAGGAAAAAACTGTCTAATCAAGCCATTACAATTTTCATTACATCCTCTTTCCCAAGAGCGATAGGGATATGCAAAATATACATCTAAATCTAGATTTCTTTCAATCAATTCATAACAGGCAAAGGTACTTCCGTTGTCATAGGTAATAGTTTTTCTTTTATCCTTTGGTAACCTACCAAACCTATCAACAACTTTTTCTCTGGTTAGCTCTGCAGTTCCTCTGATTAACTTATCAGCAATCAATAATCCACTTTTTCTATCAACATGAGTAAGAATATGACTCTTATCTTTCCCAACGATTGTATCACCCTCCCAGTCTCCAATTCTTCCTCGTTCATCTGCAATAGTGGGTCTGGTATCAATCCGCTTCTTTTTTAGCTTCTCACGCTCTTTTTCCCTTATTCTAGTGCCATATCTCCTTCGATAGTTACCTTTCTGACATCGTAGATATTTAACTAAATCCTTTCTTTCTGAATAGATAAAGTTATATATACTGTCTTTACCGATCCATTTACTTTTATCATCAGGATAGTCAATTTTTAATCTTCCACTAATTTGCTCAGGACTCCAATACAAAAACAACTTTCTGATTATATATTTCCTTAACCATTCATTATTCTTAATTTTTCTAAATCTTTGATTAGCTTTGATTCTTCTTTCTTTAGTTTTTTCTTTAGCTTTCCCTGCATGATACTTTCCATTCTCACCATTTCTACTAATTTCTTGTGATATTGCTGAAGGTGTTTTTCCTAATATCTCAGCTATATCTTTTTGCAAAACTCCTGCTCGGATTAATACGGATAGCTCATTTTGCTGTTCTGGTGTAATATGTTTATGAGACATCTCATTTTTTGGTTAATTGTTAGTTTGTTAGACTAAACTATTATATACCAATAGAGGTGTCTTTTTTTGTGTTTGGATTAAGTTTGGGAGCAGAATGTAAGGTATTGTTATTGACAAAACTGTTTTAATATGATAAACTTAGTGTAATATTAACACTTTAAATAAATTTTATGAAAATTCAATATTCAAAAAGGAAAGATGAAATAATCTATGGCCCTGCAGTGGCAGTGGATGTTTTGATTTTTTCTATTATAAATGAGAAGTTAAATGTTTTGTTAATTGAAATTGGTAATGGTCCTTATGAGGATCAGTGGGCACTCCCTGGTGGGTTGGTTCAGATTGACGAGGATTTGGATCAAGCAGCGAAAAGAGTTTTAAAGGATAAGGGTGGAATTAGTAATGTTTATCTGGAACAATTATATAGTTTTAGTGATGTTAATAGGGATGTACGCGGTAGAGTGATGTCAGTTGCATATTTTGCGCTGGTGGATAGTGACAAATTTAAGGTAAGCACAATGGAGCATTACACTAATATTGACTGGAAGCCGGTTGATGAGTTGCCGAAGATGGCTTTTGATCACAAAAAAATTATTAACTATGGTGTTCAAAGACTTCAGGATAAAATTGAGTATTCTAATATTGTCTATGGTCTTTTGCCAAAAAGCTTTACGTTAACTGAAATGCAAAAAGTTTATGAGATTATTCTTGATAGAGAAGTGGATAAAAGAAATTTCAGAAAAAGAATTTTATCACTTGGAATCTTGAAGGAAACTGGCAAAAAGAGCTATGAAACAAAAAGTCGTCCGGCAAAATTATATCAATTCAAAGAAAGAAAGCTTATTTTTACTAAGTAATTTATTAAATTGCTAAATTGATTTAAGTAATTAATGAAAAGCGTTTTTAAGAGTCACCTTTTTTAGGGAGGTGATTTTTTTGTTGAGCGTAAATTGTCATTCCGGAATGACGAATAAAAAGCAACTGAGCTGTGCTGATAAAGCTAGAAATATTGAAAGTTATCCTGATTTATCAGGACTAGAATATCAGTTGTATTTATGAAAATAGAAAAAAGCGGTTAGATTTTTTAATCTAACCGCTTTTGTTTTTTTGCGTCTTATTCATTTTCTAATGAATCGCAAAAGATTTGATAGTGATCAAAAACAAATTCGTCTTTTCTGGCAATCACTTCCTCCTTTGTCATTAAAAGAACAATGGTTTTTTCTGGTTCATTTTTAACCATTCCGTATGCTCTTCCAGCAAAGGCTGTGGAAATTTTTCTTCCGCGAGGGTCGCGATTGGGTTCATCGTAAATGCCGAGATTTTTCTCAATGAGCAGAAGTAGTCCTGTCTCTTCTTTGAATTCTCTTCGGGCACAATCCTCAAAGTCTTCATGCTCTTCTTTTCTTCCTCCTGGTAGCGCTAAGCCTTCTGGAAAGGATAATCGTTTAATTATAACAATCTTTTCCTTGAAGTGTGCAACTACGTCTGAACAATACTCAATCATTTTATTAGCTCCTTGGTTTAATAAGAGAGTAGAGAGAAAATATTCTTGCTATCCAAAAGTTTCTTTCCTTTGAGACTTGAAAGTTCAAGTAGAAAGCAGAATCCAGCAACGTGGTTTCCGGTCTTTTTGACTAGTTTTTCTCCTGCAGAGGCAGTGCCTCCAGTAGCCAAAACATCATCTAAAAGAAGGATTTTTTTATCACGAGTATTTGGAATCTGCATTTCAATAATAGCACTTCCATACTCAAGGTCATAGGACTCTTGAACTGTGGATCCGGGAAGTTTTCCGGCTTTCCGGATCATTGTAAATGGTTTTTTCATCTTCTGTGCAAGTGATGGGCCAAAGATGAATCCTCGAGCATCAAATCCTGCAATCATATCAATCTGCATGTCTTGGCAAGATTCAGCCATTAAATCAATTGTGAATGAAAAGGCTTTTGGTGATTCGAGAAGAGGGGAGATATCCTTGAATACAACACCGTCTTTTGGGAAATTGGGAACATCGATAATGAAATTTTTTAGGTTAGTCATTATTATTCTCCATTGTCGCATTTTTAAGTGCTTGTGATTTTTTTTGTGTAACATGAAACGGAACGCTTTTGATGTCAGTTTCAACCTTACAACAAGGGCAGGTGAATGTGTTGTAATACTCAGAGCTTCCGTCGTAGTGATGTGAGGATGTTTTGTAGATATCACCTTTGGAAACAAGTAGAACGGCTCCGCATCCGCCACCGTCATTTCCAGCGCCTGTGCAAGTAAATTCCTTAGACCATCCTTTTTGCTTCCGACCTTTTTTTATTACTTTCATGATTCTCTCCTGTTTGAATGATTTGTTTTTAATGAACTACACATGTACTATAGCGGTGTTTTCTAATTCTGTATTAAAAAAAGTGCAAAAGTGTAGTAAGTGAAGATATACAATGTTAGGTATTGCTTTAAATAAGGTATTTTAGTATAATATAAAATGTGTAGAGAGTGTAATACAATTACTTTAGACTTAGGGAGAATAATTATATAGGATTAAAAACCTGTCTAAGATATTTAATTTTAATATATGAAAAACATTAAAAACTTTTTAGAAAAACTTGGATTGAACCTGAAGGAAGTTGATGTGTATATTGCTCTTTTGAAAAACGGTCCGATGCATATTTCGGATATTGCGAATAAAAGCAAGATGTATCGTCCTGATATATATAAGGCAATTGATGTTTTGGAGGAGAAAGGTGTGGTGAGTAAAACGCTTAAGGGGAAGAGAACTTTTTATGTTCCTGAGGATCCAAGGAAGTTGAAAAACATGATTAATGAATTGTCGATTGAGTTTGATGCAAAGATTTCTGAGTTAGAGGAAATGTATGAAGGAAGTAATCAGAAGACGGCATTGAAAGTTTTTAGTGGTCAAAAAGGAATCGAGTCTATATTCTTAGATGTTGTGAATAGTTTGAAAAAAGGGGAAGTGTTTTATCGTTATAGTTCTTCTGCTGATCAGGATAAAACTAATTCATACCTTCCGAAGGATTATCGTTTAATTAGGGATAAGAAGCAGTTGGAAAGATTTGTGATTACTAGTGAGTCAGTTGGAAAGACTAAGAAGAATAAGATGGAGCGTGCAATGAAGTTTGTTCCAGAAGTGGATGATTCTTTTGATCAGAATATTATTCAGTTTATTTACGGAAGCAAGGTTGCGTTTATTGATGTTACTTCAGAAACAGGAATGGTGATTGAAAATAAGAGGATGGCTGAATTTCAGGAGAGACTTTTTAGGCTTTTGTATTCAAAACTTTAAAATAAAAAAAAGACCGCCTTCGATTTTTTCGATAGGCGGTTTTTTTGTTGTGGGACTACTTAGAATAAATAATCCAGTTTTGACAGTTTTTCGAGTGCTGCGGTAGGGTCTTTGTCTCCGATTAGGGCGACAAATCCGTTACCTTCGACATTGGTTATTCAGAATTATTGATAAATTGTTGGAGTGATTTTGATAATGTTGTGAAATCAATAATAAAACCCATCTTAAAATACTTTTTAAGATGGGTTTATGTTTTCTCGGGTTATGCTATTTTATAGCATCTACTATGTCATTAATATTTGCCATAGCGCCCTTTCCTGTGTCACCGCAGGCAAGATTTTTACTAATGGGGCCGACAACGGTCATTCGGTGCCATCGATGAAGTTTTTGTATATGTTCATCGGTAACGGGATGCTCCCACATCGCAGTGTTCATGGCTGGGGCGATGATAATTGGTTTTTTCTTAACTTCCCAAGCTCTCATGACGCAAGTCAAGAGATTATCTGCTATGCCATTGGCAATTTTTGCTAATGTGTTAGCAGTGAGTGGGACAATGACGATGACGTCGGCCCATTTGCGAAGCTCAATGTGAGCCACGGGCATATCTTTGAGATATTTTTCACCCTCCCATTCATGGGTATCGGTTAAAACCTCGATGTCGTCATTTAAATCTTTAATTTCCTGAAAATATGATGACTTTTCAGTGACAATCACTTTGATTTCATGACCCGCTTCAATAATAGCGTGAACCATTTTGGGAGTAAGCTTAGCGGCTACTCCTCCAGTTACCCCGAGTAATACTTTCATAATCGTTATCCTTATTTCTGAATTCGTTTGAAGATTTCTTCGGCAATTTCTTCTCGGGAGACTCTTTTTGGACTCTCGGAATCATCAATCATATAGGCATATTGACCAGACCACTCCAGGCAATTGGCAATAATCATTTCAGCATCGGAATCAACTCGGCTTTTCTTGGCAATCTTGATCAGTTCTTCGTCAGAGATTCCTACCTGCAGTTTGAATTTCACCAGGTCTCCTTGAAATCCCCAAGGCTTTCTGATTTTGTCTACAATTTTCTCCGTCAGAGATGTGACAATGATCAGCTCCTCGAACAGAGATGAAGGGATTTTTTTAGACCGGTCAATTTCAATCCATGAAGAAGTATCTCGAACTAAATGTCCTTTTGGAACGCCGTAGATAGTTTCGATTTCATAGTCACTCACAGCAGAGGAGTGGATGATAATATCGTATTCTCCTTCTGTAATTTCTTTTTCCATTGCCCAGAACAGTTCGTTGTATGTTTTATATTTCACAACACGAACATTGCTTGGGGCTATTGCTGAGTTAGAAGTGATCAGTGTCACCTCAGATCCTTTTTGGGAAAAGTAGTCAGCAATACCTGATCCGGTTTTTCCTTGAAAAATATTAGTGATGCCGCGAACTTTGTCAATCATAGTGATTGTTGCTCCAGCGGTTACCAGTACTTTTTTCATTCTTAGTTCCTTTGTAGGTTGAGTATTTTTTGTGCGTTTCTGAAATAGAGACTTTCTTTTTCTTCTTGCGAAAAATTGAGACTTTCAATGATCTCAATTGAGTCCTTGTAAGACTGAATTGGAAAGTCTGTGCCGAACATAATCCTATTTATTCCATCAGGAATCTTCAAGAATTTTTTGATTTCACATTGAATGAATTCTCGGTATTCCCGAGAGTCCTCATCAGCTCCTGAAACAAATTGTCCTGAGATGTCAGTATAGACATTGGGACATATTGTCATCAGGTTTCTAATTTCTTGAAAATATGGATTGCTCAAGTGACTTAGAATAAAATTTACTTTTGGAAACTTTTTGGCAATTTCTGTGAAATTGTCAGGATGAGAAAAGTGTTGCAGTTCGTCGATTTTGCATTTTCCTCCACATTTGAGTTTAATTTTCTCGGCCCTCACTTTTTTGGGACAGCAATGATGAAGTTCTCCTGTGTGAATTGCAACAGGAATTCTTTTTTCTCCTGCTATTTCAAAAAGAGGGAATAGCTCTGGATTCATGATGTTGAATTTTTGGTATCCAGCATAAAGCTTGATCCCTAGGACTTGGGGATGTGAAAGAAGATTTGCAACTTCCTTTACTCCCTCAAGCATATTGTTCATTGCATCGAGACTCACAAAGCATCCAAAAAGAGGATTTCTTTCAATTCTTTCTAGTAACTTTTGATTAAATAACCCTGTTCCTTTGAAGGGAAAATAGGTTGCCATTAGAATTACTTTTGCGATTCCATATTGCCGGGCATACTCCTCTATTTTTTTGATGTGAGCTACTTCAGTGTGAAGTCCCCACATTTTTGAGTTACTCGTGTGAGCGTGTATATCAATAATCATGACTCCTCCTGTATGGTTAATATTGTTAATGATCTGTTGTCATTTGAATAACAATGAATAATAACTCATCTTATTTTACTTGTCAATATTCTAATCAACTAATTGTAATATAAGGGAAAAGACGAATATTGTTAATATGTGTTTATACACATTGAATGACACTAGTGAAAAAAGCTTGTAATTCAACAACTATTGTGTCAGAATGAAATTGACAAAAAAGTTAAGTTACAAAAAATTATGGATAAAATTAAGGATATATTGAAAAATATTGGATTGACGGAAACAGAATCGACAATCTATCTTGCTGGTTTGCCGTATGGCTGCGTGGGTGTGAGTGAATTGGAGAAGCAAACTGGTGTTAAGAGGACAACAATCTATCATGCGATGAATACTTTGATGCAAAAAGGCTTGGCGTCTAAAAAAGGAACAGAGAGTAAATTTGTTTTTTCAATGACAAGACCGAGTAATATTCGAAGGATGATTGATGGGGAAATAAATAAGTTGAAGGATAAGAAAAGTGAAGTGTTGAAAATTATTCCTTTGTTGAATGAGCAGGTTTCTAAAAATGAGGAGTCTTTTAAGATTTCTCATTATGAAGGAGCTGAGGGGGTAAAGTTAGTTGTTGATGAAGCATTGTATTGCAAGAGCAAGGAATGGGATATTATCGCTCCTTACAAAAACTTTTTTTCTGATTTTGATGATAAATATGCGAAGTACTTCATGAATACTAGGAATAGTAATGGGATAAGAACAAGATCTTTATGGGAAAATGGAACGGGTTGGAAATCTCTTAGTATTCATGATATTAACACGAGAAACCCAAGATTTCTTCCGAAGGAGATGACAGGGAAGTTTAGGTCAGTGATTATTATTTTCGATGACAAAGTGGCAATAATCTCTTCAGTGGATGAATTGTCAGCAGTCTTGATTCAATCTCAAGAAACACACGACACATTCTTGGCAATGTTTGAAGGACTTTGGTCAGTTTCGATGGGGTATAAAAGAGCGAAAGAAAGGAAATAGGGTTTTTAGAAAATATATATTTAAATCTATATTTCTTGCAATAAAAAAACGACTACATCATTTGATGTGGTCGTTTTTGATTTGTCACTACGTTTTTATTCGATATCTAGGTCAGGTTTTGACCAGACATCGGTGTCCATGTATGCACAAAGGATTGGGAGTGAAACTCTTGGTCTTTTGATCCAAAGATAGAAAGGCTGATTAATGGTGATGACAGTGGGTTGCGTGATGGGTCCACATTTGTATGTAACAATTACAGCAGCGCTCTCTAGGAGTGCGCCTTTTTCGTTCATTTTAAACTTGGTTTGTTGCATCGCCCGTGTGATGTTTACGGCTTCGGGATGTTTCATTCCCTGGAGCCAGCTAATATCTGGTTGCTGATCAAAATCAACCATCGGAAATCGAACAGTTGAAGTGTTGCATGACCTAACGTGGCTGTTGTGATGAATTAGTTTAATTTTTTCGAATAAATCAAAATCTTTCAGCTCTTCATCAGCAATGGTCATGAAGACCTGGTCTCCGTTTTCAGAATTGACGCAGATAATCGGGTTGTCGGTTTTGACTGAATTAATAACCTGAAATCCTTCTTCAATCTCTACTCCCAGGTATGACTTAGTGTCACCCGGACTTTGGATTGTACATTCTATTCCTGGATTTAGCCACTTAAGAAGAATTTTTAAAATTGACAGAAAAGCGGTTTCTCCGGGCTTAAGATTTCGAAGCTGAAGTTCAAATCCTTCATCTTTAAGGATTTTATTGATTTCTTCTGCTGAGTCGGATACCCAAGCGCGTAACTCTTTTTCATTGAAATCTTCCACTCCATTGATATGGGGGAGGATGCGCTCTATAAACAGTCTACTCTTTTCAGCGCTAGATGGGCTCCATCCATGATATGACGAGGATATTTTTTGGAAGCACTTGAGAATAGGGTGAGGGGTGAAAGTGTGAGTTGTCATTTTTCTTTCCTTTGAATATTTTATTGATAATGAACGTTTACATCAATACTCCTTTTGAAGCTATTGATATTAAATATTAGCTTGAAAGCGGGAGAGAGTCAAGGGCTATAAGTGGATAAAGTATTAAATATACATAGTTGGATGACTGTAGTTTAAGTGTAATTCATGATACCCCTTGACAAATTTTTTGAGTATGCTAATGTATAGGTGTAGTAAATACACTACTAAATAAAAAATTAAAGTCATATATCATATTTTTTTAAATTTAGTAAGTGTATTAATTACACTAAAGAGAGGAAACCTGTTTAATTTATTGAGGATAGACTTTAAATGAGGCAGTTTTAAGACAATGTTCTTTGATAATAATTATTGTTGTTTACCAAAACCACGAAAGGGAGTGGAATTATGCAAGCAGTTTGCGATCAACGAGGTGTTGTTATTAGAGTGAATCGCTTTCAGGATGATTTTCGTCCTGCGGTTCAAAGATTTGAAACTCTGGAGGATGAGGTTCGAAAAAACGGACTGATGCCTGTTTTCAATCGACTGATGCGGAATGGTAACAAAGAAAAAGCCATGGAATTGGCTGAAAAATTTCAGCGATAACTGAATAGATATCTGATGGGATAATATATTAATCCCATCAGATATCACTACTAGCTATTATGCTAATGTTGAGAATTTTAGATTTACGGTATAAATTGCTTGACAAAATAATGACACTATACTATGCTATATCGTTAGATTGATTAGTGATAGAATTATATATTTAATAAGTGTTTTGATTATATAATTCTCTTTCTAATTTTTGAAGGAGTTAGATAGAACATTGAAAATTGAATAAAAAGAATGGAGCTTCATTATGAACATTGCGGATTTTAGTAGGAATTTCTTAGCAGGAAATAAGGTTTTGGTTCAAGGTCTTTGTGGAAGAATTATTCGAGGCACGAGGCCTGAGGATTTTCTAACATTGACTGATGACCCAACTCGAAAACTTGTAATGCTTATGGGTCCTGATGGACTTGAAAAGATTATAGGTAAGTCGGGTTATGAATCGTTAGTTGAAATTGGCTATGAATCTGATTATATTGTTCGCAAGGTTGCGGATGAAGGTAATCAGTTTAAGCTCGTTGTTTTTCCGGAAGGCGGAGAAGCGCTTCTCGCGACGTGGGATAATGTTGTAAAAGTTGTTTCGGATGTCTATCCGGGAGCCAAAGATGCTCTGGATGAATACCTTGTTGAGTTTAGGAATATTTACGGTAAGTATGCTAATCCAAGAGCGGCTTTTGCAAATTTTGAAGCTTTGGCTAAGTTTAGTTTTTCAGATGTGGATAAAAAGGGTCCGTCTGATCCTCAGTTTATGACATATGACCGCTTCTTAAGGAGTGATCAGTCGCTTGCTGATACTCGGGCGTTTCTCTATTTTTCAATTCATCTTCGTGAGCTTTTCTCTGGAGATGGGTACACGTATAACGTTAATGGAAAAAAGGGCTTGATGGAATATATTGTTCCAAATAAGCCTCTGGATGAATTAGGTGACTGCGAGGTTATTGATTTGGATATTCAAGTTCCTCAAATTCAAAAACAACAAAAACCGAAAGGGAGAAGATCGATGATGAATGTGCAAATGCTGGTAATTGATCCACAGAATGATTTTTGCGATCCAAATAAGGGAACTCTTTATGTTCCTGGTGCGGATCAGGATATGATTCGTTTGGCGGCACTTGTGGACCGATTAGGTTCAAAGGTTAAAGCGATTCACACTACACTGGATCAGCATCACAGAATTGATGTGGCGCATCCGACAATGTGGATGGATGTGGATGGAAATCCCCCTCCTCATTATACTATAATCACGGCGGATGATATTGAAAATGGAATCTGGACTCCCAGGCGACGCGAATTAAAAAAACGTTTCTTGGAATATGCGAGGCAATTAGAGGTGCAAGGGAATTATCTTTTGTGCATCTGGCCTGTGCATTGTCAGATTGGAACCTGGGGAGCCAATGTTGTTCCAGTTCTTCAAGAGTCCTATGATCGTTGGTGCGAGCAGAATGTCTGTACCATTAATTATGTTTCTAAGGGATCTAATCCTTTTACAGAGCATTATGGTGGCTTGATGGCTGAGGTTCCGGATCAGAGTGATCCGACAACTAGCCTCAACACTAAGTTTATCGAGGTTCTCGAGAAGGCGGATATGATTATTGGAGCCGGTGAGGCTTCTAGTCATTGTCTCTTGGCAACGCTAAAGCAAATTGCAGAAAATATTGGCGAAGAACATCTTCAAAAATTTCGTATTCTCCAGGATTGCTGTAGCCCGGTTCCGAAAGTGGGTGACGGTCCTGATTTTCCTCAGATTGCCACGGATTTTTTCCGTGAAATGGAGCAAAAGGGAATGCATTTGGTAAATTCCGTTGATTTCTTGGTGTAGTCAGTAATAAGATATATTATCATACATCACTCCCGAATATTTTTCGGGAGTGAGAAATTTTTCTTAAATAGGAGCGTGAATTATGAGCGGTATGAATAGCTTTAATATTGGAAATGGTTTTGGATTTTCCGGAATTGGAATTGATAAACTCGAAGCGTCGGAATACGCCTTGGCAACGATTGCTGTCGATGTGACGGGGTCTGTTGATGGGTTTGAAGGGGAACTACTGGATATGCTCAAGGCTTCTGTGGAGGCGTGTAAGATGTCTCCCAACTCTGACAAACTTATGATTCGAGTAATTCTTTTTTCTTCTTTTTTCCCCAATGGAGTGAAGGAAGTTCATGGATTCAAGCCTGTTGTTGAAATTGATATGAGTGATTATCAAGACCTGCATCCAAACGGAAAGACTCCTCTCTATGACGCAACCTTCTCTGCAGTTGGAGCCTCTAATACTTATGCGAAGCAGTTATTTGATGAGGATTATTCGGTAAACTCCATCGAGATTATCATAACTGATGGTTACGATAATACCTCTACAATGACCTCGGCCTCCGTTAAGGATGAAATAAGGAAGCCTCTTCAGGAGGAGTGGCTAGAATCTCGAGTTAGTATTTTGATCGGGATCAATGCACGACAGTACCTCCAATACTTGGAGGCATTCAAGGATGAGGCGGGAATAGATCAGTTTATTGATGCTGGCGATGTCACTCCGGCTATGTTGGCCAAGTTGGGTCAGTTCATTAGTCAATCTATCAATTCTCAAAGCCAAGCTTTGGGAACAGGTGGTCCGAGTCAGAACATTGCTCTGACAATCTGATGGTTCTGGTGAAGAAATAGAAAAAGCAGGAGGGGAGCGATGAATTCATCGCACCCCTCTTTTTATTAACTGGAGGTGGGAAATGAAATTTTTAGTTGATGATTATTTTTGTATTGGAAGTGATCATGTAAAAAGCGGGAAGCCATGTCAGGATTATGCTTGCTCTGGAAATGCAGGTGATGTTGGTGTGGCAATTATTTCAGATGGCTGCTCCACAGGTGGGCGCACCGATGTCGGATCGAGAATTACAGCTCTTTCTATGCTGACTGTGATTAATGATAGTAATTTGGGTATTTCTAGGGAAGCTCATAGGGATATTTTTGAGAGACTTAAGATTCGTCAAAAAGCTAATGCTGCATCCCTGGAGTTAAATGAATGTGATTTGTATGCGACATGCATCTATTCACTTTTATTTTCTCGCGGTGGTTACGTCGGTGTTTTTGGAGATGGGGTAGTTGCTTTTAAATATCAAGACGGCAGAATTAAGATGTATTCTTTTGAGTGGAATAAAAACACTCCCTTTTATCCGTCTTATGTGGGAAATGATTTGAGGAAATTTATCAATCTTCATTCTTGTGAGTCTGATCTCCCTGTTACATGTGAGGAGTGGAATTACTATCCCAAGAGTGGTTTTTGTAATGGAGTCACAAATATGTATACTGTCGATGAGGGTGTACGCGGGATTGGCATTGAAATTACTGAGAAAATGCTCCTTGATGACGGACTGGAGTTTGTAAGTGTTTTTTCAGATGGAATGAATCGAATCGATGCAGTTGATTGGCGTGATGCTGTTTGTGAGCTGATGGCATTTAAAGGAAGAAGAGGTGAGTTTCTTAAGCGAAGAATGATGCGCGCAGTAAGGAATTATCAGAAAAAAGGAAATAGTCCACGGGATGATCTTTCATGCGCAACCATTCAGGTGGTTCGATGAAAAGAGGATGTTAGCTATGAAAATAAGTAGTAGTACTGAATTAATGTTGGACGGCAGAGGTATTGCTAGGGTGAGTCCTGGTGATTATAAGGCAACTGGCGGAGAAGGTTCGATTTATCGGTTGGGTGGAACTATTATTAAGCTCTACACTGATACGCATAAAATGCTTCGCGATAGGATGCCTGAAAAATTGAGTCTTTTATCGAAAATTAACAATAAGTTCATTGTTGCTCCCAAAGGTTTGGTTTTGGATCGTTCAAAAAATCCTTTGGGGTATTTTATGGATTATGTTGATGACGGCGAACCATTGCCTCGGGTTTTTACTAATGCGTATCGTAATCGGGAAGGGTTTGGTGATGATGACGCAGTGAAGCTTGTTGATAATATGATGAAAGCCGTACAAGAGGCTCATAAGAGTAAGTCAATTATGGTTGATCATAATGAAATGAATTGGCTGACTGTGAAGAAAGTCGAGCCTCGCATAATTGATGTCGATTCCTGGGCGATTGATCGATGGAAGGCGACTGTAATAATGCCTTCTATTCGAGATTGGCATACTCAGGATTTTAATGAGAGCACTGATTGGTTCTCTTGGGGAATAGTTACTTTTCAGGTTTTTGCGGGTATTCATCCGTACAAAGGTAAGCTGAATGGCTACAAAACCAGTGAAATGGAAAGGCGAATGAAGGAGAATAAATCTGTTTTTACAACTGGCGTTAGGCTGAATAAAAACGTGAGAGATTTTTCTTCTATCCCAAGTCCTTTGTTGGATTGGTATTTTAATACCTTTCAAAAAGGGCAAAGAAATGTTCCTCCTTCGCCATTTCAGACAGGCCCTGTTAATGCGAATGTTGGTCGTGTAGCTAGATTCATAGTGACGTCTACTGGATCTCTGTCTTTTGATAAGATTTTTGAAAGTAGGGGTGATGAAGCTATTAGAATTTTTGACTCTGGACTAGTTATTTTGAAATCTGGAAGAATTATTGAACTTTCCAGTGGGCGAGAGATTGCGATGGCTAAAAATCGAAAATGTGAAATTATTGACATTGGCGATGGATGGCTAAAGGCCGACGTTGATGCTGGAGAGATATTTTTTTCTCGAATCAAGCGAAATGGTTTAGGCGAAGATAGACTTTCTATTAATCTTAATGTTAAGGGTGTTCTTTGTCAGGCAAATAGAATGTTTGCAATTACTGAAAGGGGTTTGAGTGAGGTTAAATTTATGAATCTCAAAGAACCTATGATTGCTATTGGAAATACCTGGGACGTCAAAACTAATTCAACTCTTTGGTTCAGTGGCGTGGGTATTCAGGATTCTATGGGTTCCATTCATTTAGTCATTCCGTATGGTGAGAAATCTCTTCAGTACGCTCGCGTAAAAGAGTTAGATGGCTTGAGGATCATTACGGCAAAGGCGGGAAATCGTTTTGTGACGGTAATCGCCCTTGATAAAAATGGTGATTATCAGAAATTGGAACTAGCCTTTGATGTTAATTATCGTCAATATTCTCTCTGGAAGGGTGTGGTAGATAATCCTGAATTGAATGTGTCTATTCTTAAAAAAGGAATTTGCGCGACAATAGTTCAGGATGGGGAGCTGGTCATTTTCAATCCTTTTAATGGAGGTGTTTCCAAAATTCAAGACAAGTATGTTTCAACTGATATGATATTATCTACTTATGGTGAGAAAGTAGCTTGTGTTCATAACGGTGGTGTGTGGAGAATATCCACAAAATAAATCAAAACCCTCAGTACTTAATTATAGTAATGAGGGTTTTTTAATTACACTGCAATATTTTTCAGATTATTAATTTTAAAAGTTATGAATCATCTCTGAGACTGAAGTTGTTAGCGATAGGTTATTGACAATTTCAATTCAATATCTTATTATAAATAGTTAATCTCGTCACAGTAGAGGCGTTATTAATAATTGGTAGTCATTTTATGAAACAGCAAGATGAGGCAGTGCGATGATTATTGTTGATAGAGAATTTTTTGAGAAAAATCAAGTTGCGACGATTGATGTGGCTGAGCAAAAGTGTTTTACGAAAGAATGCTCAGATGAATTTTCAGTTTCTGATGGTGAAAGCATAGTCAAGGAGCTAAATGAGCAGGCTAAGTTGGGTACATTAAGAATTGCAAGCAAGGGTATTCCAGGAACCAAGGATTTCGAGTTTCTCGATGGCCTTCACGTGCAAATGTATAACATAGTAATCTACAGGGGTGCGGAGCTCGATATACACCCTTATGGCGTCTGTTACCATGACTATGCTAAGAGAATTAGCACTGGTGTCATTGAGGTTCTTCATGGAACTGATAAGGAGCTGGTAATTGTGGGTGGTTTGGCGACTGAATTTTGCATGCTTGAGACAATTAAGGAATTGGCAGTTGCTGGTTTCATGGTTGTTTTAAATCTCGGAGCTTGTCGTGGATTTGATCCAAGTGATGCTATTGATGAAATGAAAGCCATGACTAATGTTTTTGTCATTGATACCTACAGGGAGTTAATAGTGAATTAGTAAAGGTAGGGCATGAAAAAGGAATCCCTCGATGTTTAATGTAACATCGAGGGATTTTTATTTTTTAAAATATCTCATAACTAATTAAATTAAAGAGTGGAAGTGAGCAATAAGTAATTCCAAGAATAGTTTTATTTAAAAAGGTCTTGACAAATTTTTAGTAGTGTGTATAATACACTATATAGAGTAATGAAGAATATTTTTTGATATTTTTTTAATCTAACATAGTGTAGAAATGACACTAATGTAATTTGAAAAATAATACATTGACTAATAATTGATTTTCTGTTAGTATTATTGGTCTTATTTAAAAAAAAGAAGATTTGTGAATAATGAAAATTGAGCACAACTCTTCCCTCTTAATTTTTGAAAAGAAATTTAATGCTTGGATTTTGGAATATTTAATTTTCTTGCCATTCGTTCCAGTAGGTACGGGGCTTCTAAAATCAAATATTCCAAAAAAGCACCGAAATGATTTTTAAAATAATTAAGAGGAGGTTCTTTGAAAAAGTGATAAATTATTTTAAAAGTAAAACTGAGAGGAGGATGATGGAAAATCTACGTTTTGTTTCTAAGAAAAAAGGAAAAAAGAAAGTGGCTTATGTGATTGGGCGTTTTAGCCCAGCGCACAAAGGACACATTCGTTTTATCTGTTGGCTTCTGACAATCTTTGATGAGGTGATTATTGGTCTGGGAAGTTGTTATGAAGTTGGAAGATTAAGGCATCCACTTCTTGCATTTCAACGAGAAAAAATCATATTACTTAGTCTTCGGGCTAAAGGTGTTGATGAATCTCGTGTGCGATTTGTTCATCTTCAGGACTTTAAAAATCAAGAAGATGGATGGATGAAGTGGTGGAAACACATTACTTCAATTCCGGGAATTGAAGAAGTGACCCATTTTGTGACAGGTAATGAGGGGGAGATTCTGAAGGAAATTAGAAGGCGTGGATTGAAGACTGGATTTGATTTTATTAATCCAGAGAAAGAAATGCCAAAAGAATTTGCTTTTCCGTATCACGCAACAGATCTCAGGAATGCAATTCTTGAAAATGATTTGAGGTTGTACGAAGAAATTGCTGCGTTTGGAACCAGAGCACTTTTGAATGTTCAAGATGTTTTGGCAGCACTGAACGGCAATGCCAGAACTTTTGTTCCTGGGAGGCAAGCTGTTGATTTGATTCTTTTTAATGAGTATAGAGGAGGAGACTTAGAAGTAGTTTGTGGTTATCGGAAGCAGGATAAAGATGACTTCCCTGGCTGCATTGCAATTCCTGGTGGTGGCATTGATGATTATGAAAATTCAATGGATGCCGGGGTTCGGGAATTTGGAGAAGAAACTGGGATTAAGCCTAAGATTATCGATCGTGCTTATGAACCGACTCACGTTGTCGTTGAGGGTTTTAATGCTAAGATGCATTTTGTGGGATTATTTGGTGAAGATGGTGATGATCAAGGAGGAAGTAATGGTGGTTCTAGTCAGGTTTCTGTTATTAAAACCCAAATGGATCCCGCGATTCTCAGGAGGGTGATAAAATCCAAATCGGATTTGGAGAGAGTTGATCTTCGACCGGTTCGACTAGTTTTGGAAGAAGGCTTGGCATTTAGTCAGAACGACATGGTGTTGGCCGCAATGAAAATGTTTTAATAAAGGGGAATAAGTAATGACTGTAATTCGAGTGAAAGATAGAGCGAAGGAAAAATTGTTTGGACCAACCTACTCCCCAATAATAAATACTTTATTGGAGGTGGATCGGTATAAGTTTTCTATGCTTCCGATTAGTATGGCGCATTATGATTTTTTTGATGTGACATTTGCTTTGAAAAATCGAACCACTAGTGTTCGGTTGGCGGATGAAGTTGATTTGAGTGAATTGAGGTCTCAGTTGGGGCGGGTTCACAATCTTCAGATTACTCCTGAAGAGTGTGATTACTTAGTGAAAAGTGATGTTTTTCCTGAGGATCGATCTCTTGATTTGATGAGTATCCGACTGGTAGAGCCTGAAATTAACGAGACCCATGATGGGCAAATTGATGTTCGGGTTAGTGGTAGATGGAAGGATGTTATGCTTTGGGAAACCAGTGTGCTGACGATTATAAATCAGTTACGAACCAAGGGTTATGTTGAAAGGCATGGAATCGACTGTAGGGAGTTAATAAGGAAAGCTGAAGAGAGATTTCTGGCAAAAATTCCCACTTTGAAGAAGCTAACTTGGTCGATCAATCAGTTTGGTCTTCGAAGAAGAGCGACTGCTTATATGGAAAGAAGGCTTACTCAGATTGCAAAAAATGAAATTCCTGAAATCCTTAAGGCGGTTTCAAATGTTCAGGTTGCGAGAGAGTTGGGTGTTTCTTCTGGTGGAACAATTGCTCATGAAATTAGCATGATCCTTTATGCCTTGCGACTTTGGGAGGGAGAGGATCAGGCGCGCGATTCTCAATACGAGACTGTGCGGAGAATGATCCAGTATTACCCATATCCTAATCGCTTAATTTTACCCGATGCTTTTGGTTCTAATCAGTTTATTAATGGAATGCCGGAGCAAATGGCAATCGACACTGCTGGCTTCCGTCAGGATTCTGGTGATCCGATTGAGTTTGGTGAAATGGTGATTGCCATGTATAAGCGATTTGGGATCGATCCTATGACGAAAAGGTGTGTGTTTAGCGATGGTCTGACTCCGGAGAAAATGCTTGAAATCAATCAGTACTTTGAGGGTCGGATTCAGGGTGGATTTGGTTGGGGTACTAATATGACCAATGATACCGGGATTATTAAACCACTCTCCCTTGTGATGAAGCCCGTGCGTGCTGCTGATAAAGATGTTGTTAAATTGAGTGATAATGTTGATAAGGCAACGGGTCCTCGAGCTGCAATTGAAATGGCGAAGAGAGTTTTCGGATATAATGTTACTTATTCTAAGAAGTGTATCTACTAATTCTCTGAAATAATTTATTACTACTGTGCTACACGAAAGAAAATTCTTTCGTGTAGCCCTCTTTTGAGTATCAAATTGGCGAGGTGTTGCTTCAGATAATTATTTCTGAAACGAACTTTGATTTTATTTATTTTTTACTTAATGAATCTCGTTAAGGTTTCAGAAATAATTATCTGAAGCAATTTAGTAAGATTGATAGTAAAAAATAGATTTGATTTTCAAAAGAGGGTGGAATAGACCTAGAGTTATTTGAAAAATAAATAAACCTTAAAAATGAGGTGAGTAAAATGAGATGGATGAAGGAGCAGAGAATTGGTTTTTCTGTCCAGAGTGTGGGGGAACTTGAGCGAGTTGTGAGACTTGGTGCAAATATGGCCGAGCTTAAACTTGAGAAGTTCGCTAATCACGGTGAGGCGTTATATTTCTTTGACGGAGTTAGATTTACGGAAAATGAACCGATTCTTCGAAGAGTTACAGCTATTGCAAAAAAGAATAATGTTCAAATTCAATTTCATCTTTCAGTTGAGAGATGTCTGAATTCTAGATTAGATACAGGAATCAACGTTTCATTTCTTTCTCATCATAGAATTGCAATCAAGAGATTTTGCTTTCTTGAAAAGATTTGCAGGAAGTATGGAATTGGAAGGGTGATTACGATGCATCCCCCAGCAATTTCTTTCAAGGGATTGAGGTTTGCTACAAATAGTCTCGCAACTACTAATTCAAAAATATTTTTCGATCGATTAGATAAGATTCGTCTTCGATGCAAGCACCGGACTCTAATTGGCGTTGAAAATATGACTAGCGTGAAGTATAAGGCTGGTAATCTTGGTTACAAAACGAGGCATTTCAAGGGAATGCTTCGCGATACGAGAACATTTGGACTTACGATTGATACGGGTCATAGGCTTTTAACTGGCTTTGGTGATGATGATAGAGTTTTTCATATTAGGGAACTTCTTGGACTTGGTTTTCCTCCGGTTAATTTTCACTTTCATGGAAATGAAGGAAAGTTTAATTATATAGACTGGGGAGATGATCAGCATGAATTTCCCAGTAAAGACAATGTGAAAGGTTTTAAAAACTTTTTGAGATATTTTCGAAGAAATCGAACTCCGGTTGTTTTGGAGATATCTAACTTACACAAGCGAACTAATCAAGAAATTCAAGAATTTCTTGTTGAATTTAGGGGGATGTTGGTATGAGAGAAAGACCAATAAGGGTTTTGCCTGTAATTGGGCCTCAAAAAGAGGCTCAAAGGATCTGGGAAAAACTTCTTGAACTGGGGGCTGTTGTTGAGGATCGAGAAAATTCCGAGTACATTTTAGTTCTCGGAGGTGATGGAACATTTCTTGGTGCTGAGAGGGATTACTACAAGATGCAGGTTCCGTTTGTGGGATTTGGATTTGGTACCTTGAATTTTTTGTTGAATCAAAAGTTTTCTTCTGCTGAGGATATTTTAAATATTCTTCAGAGAGGGCAGTGGGAGGAATGTTGCGTCTTTGGCATAAAAGCCAAAATTGAAACTGATAATGGAACTGAAGAATGTATTGCATTTAATGATGTATATATTAAATCTACGGATCCAACATCTTCAGCTCATGTTCAAGTTTCTGCTAAAGAATGTCCTGATAGCGGATTAGTCGTTTCCGGTGATGGTGTGATTATTGCAACTCCGCAAGGAAGTACTGCATATAATCGCAATGCTGGTGGAACAATTCTTCCGCTAAATAGCTCATTGTGGTGCTTGACGGGAATATGTGACACGCGAAAATTGCATGTCACTATTGATAAGCAAGAGATACGGTTGAATAATGAGCGAGGTGAATTGGTTGTTGTAGGTGATAATCAAAAGTTCTTCGGAATGAAAAGAGCTCGAGTTTTTCCAAGTAAATATGAAGTAAAAATTCTGTTTGCACTTGGAGAGAACTTTGAGAAAAGGAGATATAATCTATAAAATCAGTTGGGATGTTCTCAGGTAAATCTATTTTTTTTATTAACTCATTTTAAGGAGAAAAAGCTATGTTTTTAAGACCGATTGAAGAAGTGATTGCGTACCATGTGGGAAGAATTCGCGCATGGGGTAATCCAGATAATGCTTTTCTTGCGTTGTCTGGTGGTGCCGATTCTGCGCTAGTTGCAGCATTGTTAGTTGAGGCATTTGGCAAGGATCGGGTCGTGACAATGTTTCGGAATATTCGAAGCAAGATAGAGCACAAGGAAGATGCTAGGGAAGTTGCAGGGGTCCTTGGAGTTCGATTTCTGAATATGGATGGAAATTTTGCATATGATGATATCTTGCGGCAAGCGAAGTCCGAAATGGAAAGAAATGGTGACACTTTTTACGATGAAGGTTCTGAGGAAGCCAAGAATCGACCCAACTTTCAAGGTGGTTTTGAGTCTTGTAAATCTAGGCTTACAACGCCGATGGCTGGATTGTTTTCTAAGTTCTATATGGCCAGAATTTATGGTACTGGTAATATTGAAGAAGATTTGATTATTCGGTATTTTGATAAATTTGGCGATGGTGCTGTCGATTATTGTCCAATTGTGGGTCTCACTAAGATGGAAGTTTGGCAAATGTTATTATATTTTGCTGAAAAGTATAATGCCGAAGTTTTCAGGCGGATTGCCTATAAGACCCCGAGTGCTGACTTGCAGGCGAACGGTGATGTGCACAATGATGAGAGTCAGCTGACTTCTTTGGCAAAGGCTCAGGGTTTTGATATTCAGCTCTCTTACGGTACTCCTGAAAAAGAGGGTAATCTTGCCTGGGCTTGTAAGGAGGAAGTGAGGAACAGGTCCGTTACTGTGATTGATAATGCTTTGGAATATGGTGCTTATTCTGAGAAAGAAATACAATTGCTTAAGTTTATGGCAAGTGAAGAATGTAAAACCAGACATAAAGATTTCGGTCTTCCTGGAATCACGAGACAAGAGTTAATGAAAGCGGGCCTGGTTGACTAATAATAAAAAGGAGATTGATAGTATGGGGTCATCCGAGTTGATTTTTCTGTGAGAGCGAAGGAGTTGCGATGGCTGAAGGCTGATCGTGATATGGATCGTCAATGGGAAAAAACACAACAAAAAATTTATCGGCTTATTAACTGGAGTCGAAAAAACGGATGATGTTGAGTGAATAAGTGAACCCTGCTGCAACATTGTTTGTAGTAGGGTTTTAATTTAAAAAATTAAAGAGGTGTAGAATATGAAAGAGGTGATGATTGGTGAAAAAGTTGTTCCAGTATATTTTTTAGACAACTTCAAGGTTTCTGACAAAGTTGTTATTGAATCAACTGTTTTCCAGGATTGGAAAAATAGTTTAGATCCTGGATTCAGCGTAAGAAGTGTTTATGTTCAAAGCGTGGATACGTTTGGAGGCCGGGTTGGTTTTTTGAAAATCAAGGCTTATGGTTTTGACACAGATGGTGTGGGATTTTCTAGAATTTGTTTCTTGAGAGGTGGAACAGTTGTTATGATGCCGATACTTGAATGTGAAGGTGTGAAATACACGCTTCTTACTTCTCAATCTCGAATTCCAATTGGTGCGGCAGCTTTTTTGGAATTACCAGCAGGTATGATCGATGACAGTGGTGACTTTTCAGGTACAGCCGCAAAAGAGATTGAGGAGGAGACTGGATTGGTTTTTAATCAAGATCAGTTAATTGATGTCTCACCTAATCAAAAACCAGTTTATTTGTCTCCTGGTGGTAGTGACGAATTTGCAAGGTTTTTTATTACTGAAAAGATGCTTGTTTCCAGAAAAGAACTTGATGAAATGAATGGGCGAATTACAGGGGCTCCGGGTGAGAATGAGAGAATAAAAGTAAGAGTCATTCTTTTGGATGAGCTTTTTGAAGCAACTCAAGATGGAACATCATTTATTATGCTAGCTGCCTATGATAAGTATAAGAATACACTTTAAAAAATAGGACACATACTACCACGCTACAGTGCGTGGTAGTATGTAGCTGAAAAAAGTGGAAACTGCATAAAACCCCAGAAAGATAAAGTTCTTTCTGGGGTTTTTATTTTTATGAACAGCCCCAGATGGGTTGCTTTTTAAAGTAAATTGTGATAATAATTTAGATATAGAAGTGTTTATTTTGAAAAAAAGGTATACATTATGGAGATGCGTAATGAGAATTAAAAAAGAATTATTACTCGGTGTTGTTTTTAGGGTTCCGATGATTGTCTGTATTTTAGTATTTTTTGTTGGGTTGGTAATGGTTAATTTTTCTTTATCTACCAAAGAATTATTTAATTCCTTGATAGTACTTGTAACAGTGGTGTTATTAAACGAGATAGCATTTAACATGGTTGACGCATTTTTTGCTCAAAATTATGAGGGTAATTTTAGCGTAGTGAGTAAGTTTCTTATCGAAGGTCCTTTTTTCGCTGACGGTAAGAAGTTTAAGGTAGTGCTAAGAGACGTTCGGAATAATCAGGATTTAGAAATTTTTTTAAAGAAAGAGCTGAAATAGAAAACGTTAAAGAAGGTGACATTTTTAAAGTAAAATGTCAAAAAAGTTTTATTTCAAGTTATTACACTGATGGTATTATTCAATCGTGAGTTGTGCTTGCGTGCATTAGTTTGATTTAGCCAAAGCCCCAGAAAGATAAAATTCTTTACAGGGCTTTTTATTAGTAGAAAAACTCGCTTAAATTTTCCGGAATACATATTATCAATAGTCATAGATTGAATGTATGGTCTCAGACTGTGTTAATCGTAGATTTCAGATAGACTATTTTTCTAAAATTCATTCTTCGTTTTGAGAAATATGTCTTCCGGAATGACAAATAGGGAGGGGCGACATGTTGAGCTGGTGAAACTGAGGATAATAAAAACTACCCTGATGTATTGGGGTAGTTTTTATTGCCTATTTCTTCTCAAGTTTGTGAGGGTTGTGATTTGGGCAAGTTTTGTCTGAGCATCTTTCTGGAATGGTTTTTGTTCCTTCCATCATCAGTGCTCCGCATTTTCCACCTTTTTCTTCTCTTTTGTAATTACAGATTTTCCCTGTTGGCTTAGCTTTAATAGCATTTTTGCATTTTGGATATTCAGTGCAAGAGTAGAAAGTTCCGAAGCGTCCTTGTCTTTCCATCATTTCACCTTTTTCACACATTGGGCAGGTTATTCCAGTTTTTTTCTTTGCGGCTTCTTTTGGATCTTCTTTGATGTACTTACATTTTGGATAGTTGCTGCAAGAAATGAATTTACCAAATTTACCTTCTCTTATTACAAGTTTTCCGTCTTCGCATTTTGGACATTTTTCTCCTGTTTCTTTTGGTCCTTCAATCTTTTTACCTTCAATTGTTCGAGCCCCTTCGCATTTTGGAAATTTCTTACAGCTTAGGAATTTTCCGTTTCTTCCAAGCTTAATAATCATTGGACTCTTACATTCTGGACATTTGAATTTGGCATCAGCTTTGCCGAGGTCAGTGATTTTTTTAATATCTTCTTTTGCTTTAATTGCTTTTTTGAATGGGTTGTAGAAACTTTTTAATAGTTTTTCATATTCTTTTTTACCATCAGCGATTTTGTCGAGATCATTTTCCATTTCGGCTGTAAAAGAGTCACTGATGTAATCTTCAAAATTTTTCTCCAAGAAGGCGCTTACTACTTCTCCTGTGTCTGTTGGCTTTAGAGATCTTCCTTCTTTTTCAACATATTTTCGATCTTGCAGGGTTTTGATGATTGCAGCATAAGTTGAAGGGCGACCAATTTCTCTTTTCTCAAGTTCCTTAACAAGTCCAGCCTCGGTGTATCTTTGTGGTGGAAGAGTTTCTTTTTCTTGAGTGTCAATTTTTTTAAGTTTAAGTTTTTCTCCTGCCGCTACTTTCGGGAGCTCAACATCATCACTTCTTGAAAGTGGATCTGCTGCTAACCATCCGTCATAGAGAACTCGAGATCCATTAATGGTGAAATCTGGAATTGTTTTTGATTCAGTGTTGGCAACAATTTTTGTCCTAAGGAGTTGAGCATCTTTCATTTGAGATGCAACTGCTCTTTGCCAGATTAGTCGATATAGTTTTTTCTGTTCTGGATTTGCTCCTGCATCTCCATTTGAGAATTTTGATGGACGAATAGCTTCATGAGCTTCTTGAGCGTTTTTGCTTCTTGATTTAAATACTCTAGGCTCAAGATAATCTTCTCCAAATCCACCTTTTATAATTCTGATAATTTGTTTCTGAGCACTACTTGAAAGAGTAACACTATCGGTTCTCATATATGTAATGTGTCCTGCTTCATATAGTCTTTGAGCAATAAACATTGTTTTTGAAGGAGCGAATCCGAATCTGGAACTAGCGGTTTGCTGAAGCGTTGATGTGATAAACGGTGGCTTTGGTGAACGTTTGGCCTTTGATTCTTTAACGTCCAAAACTGACCATTGTTCTTTTTTCCCAGTTTTAAGGATCTTTTTTACGAGACTCTCATCACGTGGCTCTTCTACGCAAGTTAAGGTGAAATCATCTTTAGCAGACCCTTTTACATCAGCAGTAATTGCCCAGAATTTTTCAGGAATAAATGCATTGATTTCTCTTTCTCTTTCGGCAATGATTCGAAGAGCAGGGGATTGAACACGACCTGCAGAGAGTCCGTAACGAACTTTTTTCCAAATAAGACCTGAAAGATCGTAACCAAAAAGACGATCCAGTACTCTTCTGGCTTCTTGGGCTTTTCTTAGATTCTGATCGATTCTTCGAGGATGCAAAATAGCTTCCTGAACAGCTTCTTTTGTAATCTCATTGAAGGTGATTCTTTTGAATTTTGATCTAGGGATTTCTTCACCTAAAGCTTCTTTGATATGCCAAGCAATAGCTTCTCCCTCACGATCGAGATCGGTTGCGAGAAGAATCTCGTCTGCTTTTTTAGCATGTTTTCTTAAATCTTCAATAACATCTTCCTTGCCTTCTAGCGTTTCATAGTGAGGTTTGAAATTATCTTTAATATCAATAGCTTTTTTGTTGCTTTTTGGAAGATCGCGAATATGACCAATAGATGACTTTACAGTATATCCAGCTCCTAGATATTTTTTAATTGTTTTTGATTTTGATGGTGACTCTACTATTAGTAATTTCATTTAGAAATATTTTAAATGCGAGTGTTTTATTTACTCGACGTTATTAAATTTAATTTATTATAAACAGGTTCTTACATAATTATGTCCTCCAATATTTTTTATTAACCCTCTCATCTCTAAGATGGTTAAAATGGAAGATACTTTACTGATTTCTAGTTTAGTCAGTTTAGATATTCTGTCAATGTGGATAGGTTCTAGAGTTAATTTTTTGATAATCAACTCTTCTGTAGTAGTCAGTGAAGTAGTCTCTCTGGATTGTTCTTTTGATTTGACCAATTTAATATCTAACTCTTCCAGTATATCATTAATATTTGTAACAGGTTTAGCACCTAACTTTAATAGATTATTTGGTCCTTGAGATAATGGAGAGAATATGGAGCCAGGTACTGCGAAAACTTCTCGATTGAAATCCAATGCTAGATTAGCAGTTATCAATGTGCCACTTCTCTGTGTCGCCTCAACTACGATTGTCCCCAATGTCATTCCTGCCATAATCCTATTGCGAGCTGGAAATGTGAATCTAGATGCTTCAACACCAAGAGGGTAATCACTAACTAATGCTCCGTTGTTAATGATTTTTCTAGATAATTGAAAATTTGATCTTGGTCCAATATTTTTATCGTCTAATCCACTTCCTAATATTGCCAGAGTATCTCCTTGATTTTGAAGAGTGCTTTGATGAGCAACTGTGTCAATTCCGAATGCCATACCACTAACAATAGTCATTCCCGACTGGGAAAGTTTCTGGGCAATACTGGAGGCAACTTGAATTCCATATTGAGTTGGTTTTCTTGATCCCACAATTGAAATTAAGGGAGTGTTATTGAAGTCTAGATTATCAGTATCGCTTTTTATATATAAAATATATGGGGCGGTGGGAATTTCTTTGAGTAATTGAGGATAGGAGTTGTCATTAATAGAGAGCATTCTCACGTTTTCGTTAGATAGTTTCTCTAGTTCTTCCTCTGGATTGATTTGTGTTTTTTCTCGAGATATTTTTTCTGCTAATTTTTCTCCAATCCCACTCTTTTTAATTTCCAATAAGTTGCTTTTCCAAATATTTTCTCCTGTTTCAAAAAAGTTTAAAAGAACTGTGAAATTTTTCGGACCAAGCCCCTGAATTTTATTGAGTGCGTTTAGATATTTCATAGAAATCATCAGTGACTCAATAAAAAGGTCATCTTTTTAAAAAAAAGATATAATTACTTTTAAATTATAGCATAGTGGCATTTTATCTCTAAGGGAAAATGTTGTATAATAAGAATATAAATATACTTATTAAAATATCGATATGGAAAATAAAGATGACTTTGCAAGTAAATATAAGACATTAGTTGAAACCAGTCCGGACTGTATTAAGCTTTTTGATACAAGAGGGAATCTTCTGTATATTAATCCAGGTGGGATTAGGGAGCATAGTCTAGGGAGTCTCGATGAGGCTATTAAAAGTGGTTGGAAAATGACAGATTCCGTTGTTAGTGCCGATATTGAGAAAGTAAATATGGCTTTTGATCGTGCTAAAAATGGGGAGATAGTGACTTTTGAGGTGGGGCATAATGATGAGGCAGACCGAGACGTGTGTCTTGAGACGATGGCGCCAGTAATAAATGAAGATGGAGAGGTGGAGGCGATATTTGGAGTTTCTAGGGATATTAGTGAGATGAAAAATACTGAGAAGGAATTGTTGGAAATAAAAGGTAATCTAGAAGAAGAGGTGCGAAAAAAAGTAGGAGAGATGGCGGATAAAATGGATGAGGTAGAGAGAATAAACGAGATTATGGTTGATAGAGAATTGGTCATGATAAGGCTGAAGGGTGAGATTGAAAAATTAAAAAAAGAGTTAAGTGAAAAAGGAAAGTAGATTATGTGTGTAAAAGAGAGTCAATAAGACTCTTTTTTTGTATGAAAAGATAAAATAGTGATAGAATTAGAATAGTTATAATAAATAGACTTCTCCGAAAGTGATTTCGTAACAAGAGAGTTTTTCGGAGAAATTTAATACGTAAAAATATGAAAAAAAGTAATTTAGTTTTTTTAGATACAGAAACAACGGGATTGAGTGCGGATGGAAGATTGTGTCAGGTTGCATACGAATTTAAGGGTGAGGAATTTGAATCACTTTTTAAGCCTCCGATTCCAATTGAGATTGAGGCAATGTCAGTGACTCATATAACAAATAGGATGGTGGCGGATAAAGATAGTTTTAAGGATTCTCAGATGCAAAAGGATTTGGTGGAAATTTTTTCAACTGACAATGTCTTGGTTGCGCATAATGCTATTTATGATGCGGATATTCTCAGAAAAGATGATGTGGAAGTTAAAATGATGATAGATACATTTAAATTAGCTCATCATCTTGATGTTGAGGGCGAGATTCCAAAATACAATCTGCAGTATCTCAGATATTATTTTGATTTAGAAGTTAAAGATGCCAATGCTCATGATGCTCTCGGAGATATTCGTGTTTTGGAGGCTCTGTTTAATCACTTTTTTGATCAGATGATGGAAAAAGTTAGTGATGAGGAAAAAGTTCTGGAAGAGATGGTTGAAGTTTCTTCTCGCCCTGTTTTAATTAAGAAGTTTAATTTTGGAAAATACAACGGAGAAAAGATTGGAGATGTGGCCCGAATGGATAAGGGGTATCTTGAGTGGTTATTGGGTGCAAAAATTAAAGCCAGAGATGAAGAAGGTGACAACGATGAAAACTGGATTTATACATTGGAGCATTATTTGAAGTAATAGTATTGCTTTTTTATTGAATAAGCGCTAGACTATGGGCGCATTTGAGTGTAGTTATTTGATAATCTTTTTTTGAGAAATATTTTGAAATTGGTTCGAAAGCATTTTCTCGTATGGGTAAGAAAAATTTTTGAGTGAGGTGTGTTATGTTTACCGAAGCAACTGGTGGTATAATAGTTGGCGCTATAGGCTTGGCTGCTTTTTTGGCCAAGAGGTATATTCCCCAGATTAAAATCATTGCTGAAGATAAACTGGGCAAGGATTGGGATAAGAAAACTTGGACCGAGTTTGTCTTTAATGGGCCGTTGATTGGAGTAGGATCTTTAATCTGGCTGCCAGACAGCGCTTATATGTTTGTATTCAAGCTGATTTTTCTTTTCGGTCTCTTCGTGTGGTGGCGCACCTTGGACAAGAAAGGAAAATCGAATGCGCCAATAATGAAATAGATCCATATTTACGTAGTTCTAAAAGGTGTGTAATTAAATATTGCGCACCTTTTTAAAAAATATTTAGGGAGACTGAAATGGGATATGACGCAAGCCGATTGAGAGTTATGGTAGATGGGGATGCCTGGATTGCTGAGAAGGTTCTTATTGTTCGAAGGGAAAAAGTTGGCCCACATTATGTTTACCTAAAGGTCAGAGATCCAAGTACTGATGAAGTGCAAGAGTATTTTGTTGATCGGAAAAATATGGTCAAAAACTGGATAGCTATGGAGAAGGGTGCTCAAACAAATCCATCTTTAATGAAAATATTTGTAAATAAAGAAGAATGGGAAGCTGTTGGAATTTCCCAATTTAATGACAATGGAATGTTTGTTCAGCTGGATCTTCAAAGAGCAATGGAAAGTGGTGTCGAGGAGATAATCATTGCGATGGATAAACAAGGGATGATGGATGCTTTTCATGCTCTCTGTACAGATATCACCGATCTTTTTGAAAGTGGGCTAGAGGCTTTCGGACATTTGATTAATTAACTTAATGCTATGTAGAGTTAGGACGGTTCTGAGAAAAATTCTCAAGCCGTTTTTTATTTGACATATTTCAAAAGAGGACTAGAATAAGTCAGGATATAACTTTTTGGATAGTTCAATCACTTATAAATGGAGGATGATGATGAGAAAGAAAGTTAGAATGGTAAGAATATGGGTGAAGTGTAATCTAAAGAAAAAAGATTCTAAATCTGCTTGGATTAACGAATGTAATCAAAGAGCTGTCATTAAAGATACGATTTTGCAAGTTTGTGCTGGTTGTGAGGATAGTGAGGATAGTGAGAATAGTGAGAAAAAAAATCTTCTTAGATGCATCCATCGACAAATTAAGTATCCACATTATGTGCAATAGCATGTAGCTAAGTAACAGAGGTATAAAAGTATGCCTCTGTTTTTTTATGATATAATGACCTTGAGGATAAATTTGTAATTCTAAATCATATGCCACATATTCATGAGTTAATAGATTTTTGTGTAGAGACTTTTGTTGTTTTTGAGGATAAGGTTCTTCTTCGTTATCACGATAAATATGAAAATGGTTGAGTGTAGGGGGTCATATTGAATTAGATGAGAATCCAAATGAGGCTGCTGTAAGAGAAGTGAAGGAGGAAGTTGGATTGGATGTCGAATTATTTGATGGACAATTGCCGTTTGAGAAAAAAGAGGAAGACTACGAGGAATTAATTCCGCCTACTTATATGAATATTCATAACATTACTGACACGCACAAGCACATCGGTATGATTTACTTTGCAAGATCGAATTCGGATGAAATAGTTGAACCTGAAAGAGAAAAAAGCGGAGGCTGGAAATGGATGACAAAAGAGGATATTGAGAATGCGGATGATATTGATGATGATATTAAGTTTTACGCATTAAGAGCATTGGAGAAATTGGGGAGAATTTAATTTTTTATAGCATAAGGATATGT
>JBHPHA010000007.1:0-43568 GCA_042569905.1 Patescibacteria group bacterium | reverse complement strand
CATCATCCACAGTATTAGTGGAGTCTATTTGGGGAGGTGTTTCCTGAGTAGATTCCTCTTTCTTAACTACCTTCTTTTCCTCTTTTACTTCTTCATTAGCTTCCTCCTTAACTTCTTCTTTTTTATCATCCTTCTTTCCTGCAACTAAGTCAGCGAAGTAAGTATATTTAAATCTTAAAGATTTAAGAGTCTTTTCTCTAATATAATAAAGCTTAGACCTTCTGACCTTAGCTCTTTTCACTAGCTCTATTTTTTCAATAGTTGGAGAAAATACAGGCAAGACAAGTTCTACACCAACACCTTGAGAAACTTTTCTTACAGTTATAGTAGGAGAGCTACTTTGTCCTCCTCTCATTGCAACAATCATTCCTTCAAAAACCTGGATTCTTTCCTTGTCTCCTTCTTTAATTTTCCTATGTACCTTAACAACATCCCCACCTTTAAGTTCAGGGATTTCTTTGTTTCTTTGACTTAAGTTAAATTCGATTACTTTTTGATTCATATATTCACAGAAATCAAAAATCGAAGCAATTCCTCGACTTTTTGGATTCTCTAAAACATTCTATAATTAAAAGCTTATTTACAATAATAAACCACACAAAATAAAAATACATAAAAATACACCTATACTTTGTGCTATTGGATAGCATATACTTATTTTACAAATTAGTCAACAGCATCACCATTACTTCGCTTAAAAAACTTTATTTTAAGGCAAATTATGGACATACTCTAAGCACCTAATCTGTTCAAAGTTTTTTTAAAGTCATTTGGCAGCTCTGCAGTAAAACTATGCTTTTTACCGAAAAGACTGAAGTCCAAACTAACAGCATGTAGCATTTGTCTGTCAGCTTTTATGAAGTTATCATTCATAAATTCACGCTTTTTATACAGCCTATCTCCCACGATTGGATTTCCTAATGAAAATAAATGAACTCTAATCTGATGCATTCTCCCTGTCTTAGGACTCACCTCAACTAAAGAGTATTTTTCAAATTCCTTAATAACACTATATTCAGTAATAGAATCTCTCACTTTAGTTTTAGTCTTCTGTCCTGCAATTACCTGCTTCTTATAATTAGTAGACCTAGCCAAAGGCTTATCTATAATCCCTTCTTTAGGAAAAACTTTACCATAAGTGATTGCTTGATACTTTTTAGTTATTTTTCGATCCTTAAATTTACTCTTTAATTCATTAAATGCTCGTTGATTTCTCGCTACTATCATTAGACCAGTTGTATCTTTATCTAATCGATGTACAATCCCTGGACGAAGATAACTCCATTCATCTGTATCACTAACTGATATAATTTCAGGATACCTTGCGATTAATCCATTTACTAAAGTATTCTTATTATGCCTATTGTCAGGATGAACAGAAATATTTGCTTGCTTATTTATAACAATAAAATCAGTGCCTTCAAAAACAACGTCGATGTTAATTTTCTTTTGAGCTACTAACTCCTTCGTGTTAACTTCCTTTACCTCAACGTAAACATCATCACCCTCGCTCAACCTATAACTAGGCTTTTCAATTAAGTTATTCACTGTCACTTTTCCCTTTTTAATAAGCTTTATCCAGTCACCTCTAGAGAACTCACACTCAAACTCCCCCTGCTTATCACCCCAAACAGCTAAAAACTTATCCAACCTCATTCCCTCTTCCTCACCAAAAACAATGAGGTTAAAAATCAACTTATCTTCAATCATATATAAATTACATTAAATAGCACTTGTTAGTACTTGCCAAAAAAACCATTTTACTATATACTACCAAGTAAGTCAAGATAATTATTAAGAAAATTGAATAGATAGTAGCAGAATGACTTAATTCTAGCATCTTTCTTAATAATTTCCTATACTTATTTGCATAGGATTTTTTGTTTTATACAAAGAAATCTAATCGCCTACGAACAATCTTATTTTTCAAGATTTTAAATAGGCCATAAAAAAACGCATTTTAATATTTAAAGTAGTATTGCGTTTACTACAAATTTTTAAAAAAATGACTAATATTTTAGACAAAATCGCTGATGAAGTAGATAAAATTGCATCAAAAAGCACCACTACTTCAAGCAAAAAAACAGCTGTTAATGCTGAAACTGATACTGACAATTCTGTAATGGGTAAACTTCTAGCAGAAAATCCTCTTGAATTTCCTGAACTTGGAACTGTAGTTGAAGGTAAGGTTATCGAAACAACTTCAAGCTATATTTTAACTGACATTGGAATCTTTGGAACAGGTATCGCATTCGGAAAAGAAGCTAAGGACGGAATGGGTGGAGGAAAAAAAATCCAAATTGGAGACATTGTAAGTGCTATACTTATTGACACTGAAAATGAAGATGGTCACCTAGAAATCTCAGTCAGAGAAGCTTCTCATGAAAGAGCTTGGGGAGACATTGAATCTAAAAAAGCTGCCGAAGAAATTGTTGAAACTAAAATACTTGACGCTAACAAAGGTGGACTTATGGTTGAAGTTAATGGAATTAGTGGCTTCCTTCCTGTTTCACAATTATCAAGCGAGCATTATCCAAGAGTAGAAGACGGGGATAAGAACAAAATTCTTGATCTTTTGAAAAAACTAGTTGGAGAAATTATTGCTGTGAAGATTATTGACACACATAAAGAAGACGAAAAATTAATCGTTAGTGAGAAAGCTGCTATCAGTGAGAAAGAAAGAGCTGTTATTTCAGAACTTAAGGTTGGAGATGTTATTGATGGTGAAATTAGTGGAGTAGTTGACTTCGGTGCTTTCGTAAAATTCTATCCAACTGCAGAAGCTAAGGAGAAAAATAGCAACAAACTAGAAGGTTTGGTACATATCTCAGAATTAGCATGGCAACTGATTGATAATCCAAAAGAAATTGTAAAGGTTGGAGACAGTGTTCAAGCTAAGATTATCGGAATTGATGACACTAGAATATCTCTTTCAGTAAGAGCTCTTGAAAAAGATCCTTGGGGAAGCGTTGGAGAAACTTACAAAGTTGGAGAAATTTATGAAGGAACAGTTGATAAAATTAATCACTTTGGAGTATTTGTTTATCTAGACAAAAATATTCACGGACTTGCACATGTTAGTGAATTCCAAGAAGTATTCCCGAACAAGAAAATGGAAGATGTTTTGGAGGTAGGTGAAAAATATCAATGGAGAGTGCTTTCTATTGAGCCAAAACAACATAGAATGGGATTGATTCTTGTTGATGAGAATGCAAAAGAAACTAAAAAAGAAGAAGTAAAGGAGGAGAAAAAAGAAGAAAAGAAATAGAGCTCTTCTTTCAAGATGCTGCGGGTTCACTTTCGGACTTGCAGTTTTTTGTTTTAAATGATATATTATTATTTAAACTAACAGTTAAAATTTATTCTATGAACTCAAAAGTTTTTATTATATCTGGACCATCCGGAGCTGGAGAAGATTCTGTACTTAGTGGACTAAATAACAAGATATCACTTGAGCGTCCCATCACAACAACCACTCGTAAAATGCGCGATGGCGAATTCCAAGGAAGTCCCTACTATTTTATCTCAAAAGAAGTCTTTGAAAATAGAATCGCCAATGGTGACTTTTTTGAATGGGCTGAACAAGATGCAGGAAATCTTTATGGATTGAACGTTGAAGAAATCGAGCGAGCGAGAAATACCGAAAATCCAGTAATGATGAAATTGGACTATCAAGGAGTTATTACTTTTAAGAAACTTATTCCCGACTCAATTGCGATTCTAATAAGTGCGCCTAACGAAGTTATTGAAAAAAGATTGCGTAACAGAGATACGTGCGTGACGGATGAATTCATCCAGGGTCGCCTAGAGCATGCAAAAGGTTGGGCAGAAAATAAAAAATATTTTGATTATGAAATTGAAAATTTAGATGGAAAACTAAACGAAACTATTGAAAAAGCATTAAACATAATCGAATCTAATTTATAGATGAACAAGTTGATTAAAAAAATTCAAAATTTTGCTTTTCAACAAAATCTTTGGTCAAAAAACGACAAGATTATTGTTGGAGTATCAGGCGGACCAGACAGTGTCTGCCTTTTAGATATGTTCACAAAAATTGCCTCAAAATATAATTTAGAACTACGGGTCGCTCATATTAATTATGGTATTCGAAAAAAAGATGCTAATCGAGATGAAGAAATCACAAGGACCCTTTCAGAAAAGTATGAGCTGGAGCTTGATGTTTTAAGATTTAAAACAGACAAATTCACTGATTCAAAAAATCTTGAAAACAAATTAAGAGACATTCGTTATACTTTTTTTAATAAGCTGAAAAAGGAGCATGGATTCGATTTAATCGCAGTAGCTCACAACCAAGACGATCAAGCTGAAACAATTCTAATGCGCCTTCTTCGCGGATCAGGACTTCAAGGTCTCTCAGCAATTCAACCAAAAAATAATGATATAATCAGACCCCTTCTAGAAACCAGTCGTCAAGAGATTATAAGCTATGTCACTGAAGAGAAAATTGAATATGGAATTGACATCACGAACAAGGACACTAAGTTTCTTAGAAATAAAATCAGACATAACCTAATCCCCTACCTAGAAAAAAATTACAACCCTAAAGCAAAAGAGGTTCTTTCTAGGTCAGCCTCTTCAATTGCAACCGACTATGATTTTATTGAAAAGTCTTGTCAAAAAAAGATTTCAAAAATCATTAAAATTAACTCAAAGACAAAAAGTATTTCATTCAGTGTTGCGGATTTTGAAAAACTCCCTACTGCCCTACAGAAACAAGGACTTCGAATCATTATCACTAAACTCAAAAAAAATATAAAAGATATTGAAACTGCAAATATAAACGAGATTATCAAAATAATTAAAAGCACGAAGAAAAAAAATCAAATTCTAAACTTCAAGGGGTTGAAGCTTGAAAGAAAAAATGATAAAGTAAGTATGATTAAGGTGTAGTTTATCATTTCATAATTCTAAATTTTGAATTTACTATAAAATTACTCTTAATTTCGGCAAGCTTTGAATATTAAAGCTTTAAGTCGAATAAGGGTTTTTTTATTTTGACATTAGACTCCTTTGAAAAACTCTTTAATTAAAGTAAAAAGGATTTTCAAAGAAGCCTAACCCAAATTCTAAAATTTCAAACAAAACAAATGGACAAATTTTTAAAAAACATATTAGCACCAGCTATTGTCATTTTTATCCTAATATCAGGGATATCAATCCTATATAGCTCACCAGAAAAAAAACCAACTGAGATCTCAATTAGTCAACTAGCTGACCAAATCAATCAAGGCAAGGTTAAGTCTATTGAGGTTAAGGGAAATAACCTTGAAATAGCACTAAATGATGATTCTACAGAAAAAACAGTTAAAGAACCTGAGAGCTCATTAAGTGAATCACTAAATAATTACGGAGTTGATCAGGAAAAATTAAGAGGAGTTGCTATCTCAATGAAAACTGACAGTTCATTTGCGTCTTGGGCAGGATTTGTTTTGCCATTTCTTCTGCCAATTCTACTTATCATAGGATTTTTCTGGTTCATGATGAAACAAGCACAAAAAGGAAATTCTCAAGCTCTTTCATTTGGATCAAGTAAAGCCAGGATGCTAGACCCAAAAGACAAGAAAAAAAGAACTCTTTTCAAAAATGTAGCTGGAGCAAAAGAAGCTAAAGAAGAACTCAAGGAGGTTGTTGACTTCCTAAAGCATCCAAAGAAATTTCTTGATATGGGTGCAAAAATTCCAAAAGGTGTATTACTTCTAGGCCCTCCAGGTACTGGTAAAACACTTATGGCAAAGGCAGTTGCTGGAGAAGCTGGTGTTCCCTTTTTCAACATTAGTGGTTCTGAGTTCGTTGAAATGTTTGTTGGAGTTGGTGCTTCACGTGTTAGAGATTTGTTTAAGCAAGCCAAGAAAAATGCTCCTGCTATTGTTTTCATTGATGAAATTGACGCAGTAGGAAGGCATCGTGGAGCTGGACTTGGAGGAGGACATGACGAAAGAGAGCAAACTCTAAATCAAATCCTAGTTGAAATGGACGGATTTGAAGAAAACTCAAATGTTATTGTACTTGCTGCAACCAACAGACCAGATGTTCTTGATCCTGCGCTACTAAGACCAGGAAGATTTGACAGAAGAGTAACACTTGATCTTCCAGATATCAATGAACGAGCAGCTATCTTGAAAATTCATACAGCTAATAAAAAGTTATCTGAGGATGTTAAGTTAAAAAATATAGCACAAAGAACTCCTGGATTCTCTGGAGCAGATCTTGCAAACCTAATTAATGAAGCTGCTATTTTAAGCACCAGAAGAGACAAGAAGCTAATTGGAATGGATGAATTAAGAGAATCTATCGAAAAAGTAATGATGGGTCCTGCAAGGAAGAGTCGTGTGATTAGTGAAAAAGAAAGAAAGATTGTTGCATATCACGAAGCAGGACACGCTCTACTCGCTGCAATACTTCCAAACGCTGATCCGGTACAAAAAGTTTCAATCATCGCTAGAGGAAGCGCTGGAGGCTACACAATGTCAGTTCCAACAGAAGACAGGAGTCTTCATTCAAAAAAAGCTTTCCTTGACGAGCTAGCCGTACTACTTGGAGGATATGTTGCTGAAGGCATTATATTTAAAGATGTGACAACTGGAGCATCTAATGATCTCGATAGAGCTACTCACATGGCAAGAAACCTTGTTACTCGCTACGGAATGAGTGACCTAGGACCGAGAACATTTGGTAAAAAAGAGGAATTAGTCTTTCTTGGAAAAGAAGTAAGTGAAGAAAGAGATTATTCAGAGCAAACAGCAAGAAAGATCGACGAAGAAGTTTCACGTTTTGTAAACAATGCTAAGGAAACCGCAGAAAGAATAATTACTGAGAAAAAAGATGTTTTAGAAAAAATTACTCAAACATTGCTCGAAAAAGAAAACATTGAAAAAGAAGAATTCGATAAAATCATCGCATCCTAAAAAAACAACGGGATAACACTCAGTAAACTTAAATAAACAAGAAAATCAACTACTTATCCCCTTCAACTACCTAGTTGCTGGGGATATTTTAAAAAATAAATATATGAAGAAACAAATCATAGATTATATAACAATAATACAAGACTCGGCACTACTTCTTTGGAAAAACAAACTTCTACTTATCTTTGGGCTAATCTTAACACTAACAGGAGGAAATTTTAACACCAATCAAGACGCGAGAGAATCTCTTTCTTCAGAGGAAATAATAGCTGAAGCATCTTCTTTTTTTTCACAGTGGAATGGTACGACACTTTTTTTAATACTTATTTTTATTATTTTCATAACAATATTAATTATAATATTAAATTTATCCTCTAAAATAGCTCTAATAAGCTCAACAAACAAACTGCTAAAAAACAAAGGTTTTTCAATAATCAAAGAATTTAAAAGCTCTAAAAAATACTTTGTAAAGATTTTTCAAGTTAACCTACTGGTAACGATAGTGTTACTCTTATTACTCACATTATTAGCCATTCCTATTGTCATCCTGTTTATACTAGCAAACACGCCTACATTAGTATTTATATTAATTGCTGCTGGAGCTCTAATCTTTATTCCCGCAGCATTACTTGCTTACTTTATGTTAACTTTCAGCCAATTCTACATCATTAAGAATAAATTAAGCGTAAAGGAATCCTTAAAAAATTCTTATTCATTAGTAAATGTCCATCTAAGATCAGTTATCCTAATGAGCTTATCTATCTTAGCTTTTGAGATTATACTTTCCGTTGCCGTGACGATAGCACTAGCATTACCTGTTACATTAGCTTTTTTCATTAACGGTGCATTCTCAATCGCTCTCGGTGTGCTGACGATTGTACTATTCTTACTAATCAGTTCTTCCTTAATTGTGATTAAAAGCATATCTTGGCTAAAATTTTTCACACAAATAGCTCGTGACGACAGCACTGTACCAGAAACATCAACTGAAACTAAAAAGGAAACTTCCCTCGAAAAACTAGAAGAAGTATCTGTAATAAAAGAATAGTTATACATCTACCATCAAAAAAACTGTCATATCTTTGGCAGTTTTTTACACCAAATCAAATTAACGCCGCTTCAATGAAAAACCGCCCCAACATACTGAGGCGCAGTCAAGCTTCTAGACTTATTTTAAAAACTAATGTATTATAATAATTGAAAATAGGACGACTAGCTCAGCTGGCTAGAGTATCACATTGACATTGTGAGGGTCACAGGTTCGAGTCCTGTGTCGTCCACAATACAAAAAAACCGCCGATTACACATCGACGGTTTTTTATATAAGTAAAAAAAGTATTTTTTAATTTAAGTTACAATTATCTCCACCAGTTTCCCCAAGAGAACCAATGCCATAACCAAATCCTCCCTCACCACTAGGTGCGAATCGCTCCAACTCATCTGCCAACATTCCAGATGCATTACAAATCTGCTCATTAATCTGAGACTGAACATTGCTTTGAATATTTCCAATTCCTTGCTGAATCACACTTCCAAGAAGTTGTGATACCACAGCTCCCACAATCTCTCCTGGCTTTTGAGCACTAGACAATGAATCTCCTGCCATCTCATTTACGTGACTCTCAATATCTTTTATCGTTGAACCTGGAGTCAAAACAGATTTTCCATCAGAAGATGTCTTTGCGGTGAAACCTTGGTATGATATTGATTGAACCTCTGCTGTTTTTTCAAACTTTCTCTCCCTCTCCTCCATTACCCCATCCGCAATCAAAGCTAGACCTGCTGGACTATTTTCAATTTTCATAAACTGATCAAAAGCTTCCCATGTTCCCTCTTCAAACATATCCTTAGCATCACACGCAACCGTCTGAAAATCACTCTTAAGTTTAGTCAAATCTATCACCACATTAACTTGACTCTTAGCAGTTTCTACCCTCCAGTCACTAAAGTTAGACCCACAACTTGATTGATAATTAGAACCAGAACGCCCGTTAGCGGTCATTGCGAAAAAATCATTCATATATAGAGCCGTTTGAGATTTTGGTCCATTGAAAAGATAGTCTTCCCAATTAGTGATGAACATAGCACCAGCTTCACTAGTTCCAGATATCATATTATTAACAGTATCAGCTATCATCTCAATAGCTGCTTGCTTCAATGCCTGCACTAACGCAGCTTGAACATTGTCATAAATCACATCCATCAATTGACTAGTAACGGCGCCTAATTCTGCACCAACTACATTAGTTCCCCACACATCAGCGGAAGCCTTTTGAGGACAACATACAATTAAACTAATGATTATTACTAGTGCGCTTAAGCTTGTTTTTAAGTTTTTCATATTTATTTTAAATTTCTAGTTCTATTTCCGTAATATTAAGCCTGTCCAGTTCATCACTGACTTCTTCATAAAAATCCATTGACAGCAGAAGTATTTTTTGTATTTTAGACACATGCATTAATGATTTAATTGGATCAGTAATGTCAATTTTCACTTCATCCCCCAATAAAACAGCTTTTGTCATCAATTGGATACCTCTCTTGTGCAGAGGAATCATACTTTCTGGAACTTCAATGCTATCAATTTGATCCATAAAATTCTGACCTTTTTCTGCGATACCCTTAAAATACCCAATGTTCGCTGCGATATCAGAAAAATTTGCCATACCTCCAATCTTAGAAACAATCTCATCTTCAAATCCGTCTAAGTCGCTTGGGTCAGTAATCTTATACGGTGAATTTTCAACGGCTAAATAAGCAAGCGCTACTATATACTCCTCATCATCTTCTCTTCTTTTTCTTTCTTGCTTTTCCTCACTAAAATCATCATAATCTTGGTCCTTTATCTTAATCCTATCCTCATCAACCTCTGGGAGATCATCGAAAGAAGCATCGTCAACCATAAAATCAGCTACTAGATCATCAATATCACCTGTAGTTAAGCTTGTTGAACCGCCATCTCCTGAATTCATCACTGCCATAATCTTCTCAGCCAAAGCAGTTGTATTATTAACAGTATCATTTTCTGACAACTCTACACCTTCCAATTCGCCACTTCTATTTTCATCATCTTTAACAATCCTGTCACCTGGAGCAGGCTTTAACGGATCATACCCACTACTAATCTCCGTTCCATCAGAGTATCCGTCCCCATCACTATCACTTTTATTTGGATCTGTTCCATAAACACCCTCCTCTTCATCAGATAGCCCATCTTGATCAGCATCATTAAAAATACTTTTATTAGATTTATCATCTTGCGCAAAAGTAGATAAAGTAAATCCCAAAAAAGCTACTATCAAAAAAACTCCTATCGATAATCGTATCCTGAAAATATCCATTTTTTATTTTTGTTTACATCTATTATAACTCAATGCTATTATATCAAATAGAATTACTTGAAGCAAATATCAAACAATAAAAAACCTAATCGAGCAAATATATGTTTAATCTTAAGCCCTACTATCTTATCAGAAAAATAATCAAATTAATTGAAGACTCTAAAACGAGTTTTTGTTTATGGGCAATTGCTTTTGCCAGCATAATCATTGTGAGAATATTTACTGAAATGTATTTAGGTAAATTCTCAAATCAAATGAGTTTATTTTATGAATTTTCACATACTTTTTTATTTTTTATTTTTTCCTATGTTATTTTTTTATTTATTTTCAAAAAATTCATCCAGCATGACATTAAGAAAGCATCAAATGTATTGCTCTTTGGATATATCATAATAATATTTCCTCCCATCATCGACCATATAATCTCTAACGGAAAAGGCTTTTGGAGCTTCTATAAATTCGATGGACTAATTGGATTATTTCAAAGATTCCTAACTTTTTTTGGAGACAATCCCACAGTAGGAATTACCTACGGCGTTAGAATTGAAGTTTTTTTGTCCATTCTTATGTTTCTAGTTTATGCGTATATCAAAACAAAAAGTATGAAAAAATCCGCACTCATGGGATTACTAATTTACTGTGTCTTTTTTATCCTAGGAACATTTCCATCTTGGATTACCATATTAACCCAGGGATTTCAAAAAGGTTTTCTGTCTATACATGAAATCCACGTCGCTCAAATGTTTCTTTCTTCTCTCAAAGTGTTCTCCGGAGAAACCGGGTCACTAATCGATGCACTAAATATAAAAATGAGTATCATTTATGCACTACTATTTCCAACCACGCTACTGCTACTTTCATGGGGATATTTCAAGAATAAACTAAAACCTTTTTTGAAAAATATCCGACTTCCTCAAATTATTTTTCATTTAGGATTATTTTTCATCGGAATTGGGCTAGCCACACTATTCACCGATTGCGAATGGGAGATTGATTTTTTCAATATTGCAACTATCCTATTGGCTTCTCAATCTATTATATTAGCTTGGGTAACATCCATAATAATAAATGATATTTTTGACCAAGAGATAGATTCTATCTCAAACACCGATAGACCTCTTATCACGAAAATATTTTCAGAGTCACAGTATAAAGTAATAGGATCGCTTACATTTATTTTTTCTATTTTTTTCGCATTCATTATTAGCCCTGCAATAGCCATCCTACTACTCAGCTATCAAGCTATTGCTTTAATTTATTCCGTACCACCGCTTCAACTAAAAAGAATTCCATTGGTCGCAACTTTCCTTAGCGCACTTGCATCTCTAATGATTCTAATAATTGGATTTATACTAGTAGCCCCAGATCAAACCATAAAACTTCTCTCCACAAACATACAGTGGCTACTACTAATCACACTGACGATATCACTTCCTATTAAAGATTTAAAAGATATTACGGGAGATAAAAAAGAAAAAATTCTGACACTACCTGTTATATTCGGAGAATATTATGGAAAAACAATCATTGCTAGTGGGATATTTATCTCCTTTCTTCTTAGCGTATTTTTCCTTAATGAACATAGACTTTTTTGGTGGTCTATCTTATTTGGCGGACTGGCTTTTTGGATAGTCTCTCTTTCTAATCAAAACAAATATATTTCTTATAAAAATATTAACTGGTGGCTACTAGGAGTAGTTTTTTTATACGGACTGCTACTAGCTAAATATATCATTCAATCAATCTAGTAAACAAAAAAACCACCCCAATATATTAGGGTGGTTTTTAGTATCTAGAATATTTCTGCTAATTTTTTCCATTCATCAATCGACAGCTCCTGCGCCCTCGTATTTGCATCAATACCTACATCCTCAAGTCGTTGTTGAACTTCCCTCTTATCTATGTGCAGACTATTGGATAGATTATTCACCAAAGTCTTTCTTCTTGCACAAAATCCAGCCTTCACAACTCTAAAAAATTTCTTCGCTTCATCAGCATCAAATTCTTTTCTTATACTATGTATTCTAATTATCGCACTATCTACATTTGGAACTGGCTCAAAAGCATCTCTACTTACATTAAACAACACCTCTGCCTCTGCAAAGTATTGAACAGAAACCGCCAGCAAACTCATCTTTCCAGGCTCCGCTGCCATTCTATGTGCTACCTCTTTTTGAACCATTATAATCATATCCTTAGGGGAATATTCTGATTCTAAAAACAACCTAGCTATTTTTGAAGTTATGTAATATGGAATATTAGCAATAACTCGATACTCTCCTTTTTCCAAGCCTCTTTCTTTTAGTTCCTCCCCTAAATTAACTTGCAAAATGTCCTTATGTACAATCTCTAAGTTATCATTGTTCTTAAATTTCGCTAAAAGCCCTGGAATCAATTCTTGATCCAATTCAAAAGCAACCACCTTCTTAGCAGTCTCAACTAATCTCTCAGTCAAAGCGCCTTGCCCTGGTCCGATTTCCAAAACACAATCATTCGAACTAAGCTCAGATGACTTAATAATATCATCCAAAATCTTTTCGTCCTTCAAAAAATTCTGCCCCAATGATTTTTTTGCCTTCTTTTTAAAAACTCCTCCCATATATTTAAACTCCACTAATCAGTAATTTATAATCACTGATTAATACTTTTTTCATTTAATAATTCATTATATATTATAGTACACTCTAACAGTTTTTTCATATAATTGCCACCAAAATAAAAAACCAGCCTATAACATTAGTTATACGCTGGCTATACTCTTACCTTCTATCACAGCTATTTTCTTTGATTATTTTTTCAATTTTCTCTATTCTATTTAGAGAATCTTGATCGAACCTACTATTGGCATCGGCTCGAAGAGTCTCAAGGTACCCTTCTAATGTTCTTTTCGTCGCTATCTGCGACTTAGTCTTAGCATACTCACTATCTCTGTCCTCCAAGTCACCCACTGCAATATGGGCACGCCCCGTGCTAATTTTCTCAATCTCCCTTATTATACGCAGCAAGTTTTCATCACCTCTAGATTCAGCGCCCTGCATCAGGGCGTAAGTGTTCTTAATGATTCTTTGGCAGCTATATTCCATCCCCCAATTATCGTCACCCAAATCCGCATGTGCAGATCCAGAAAAGAAACCACTTACCAAAATTACGCTCAATATCATCATTACTATTTTCATCACAGTATCCTTTGTGTATATTTTGCTCAAAAACAAGCTTTTAAAATAACTATTTCGTATCATTTGAATTAAAAAACATCCATTTCAAATGATATTTAATATTAGCATAAAATAGCTGTTTTGTCAATACCTGAAATATTATGTTTAACTCTTTAAGATCCTCTCACTCCTCTCTGAGTTATCCACTTTAATTCCATTGAAAACTTGAGTATATGTTTTTCGAAGCCTCGTACCCACTAGAACGGAGGGCGAGAAAAGTATATACCAAGCTTTGTATATCTATATCTCACTCCTAATTCTCTACTTCTCTCATCTTAACGTCAATTATTCCGGCACCAATGGATGATAACTGAGCAAATGCTTTTTTATCTAAATCAATAATCCTATTTGGACCAAAAGGACCTCGGTCATTGATTCTGGCAATTACTGACTTTCCGTTAGCTTTGTTTAGCACCTTCACGTAACTGCCTTTTGGAAGCCATGGGTTAGCCGCGTAATATCCAGTAATGGACGGGTAGGCATTTTTTAAGTGAATTGGTTGAGCATACCAAGAAGCAAATCCGGTATGTGATTTTCCAAGTTCAACATAAGTCCCCTTAACAATAAGTTGTTCTTTGGGATTTTTCACAATTTCTGTGTTAACTAGTTTTCGATTAATCTCTGCTCCGTCATGATAAATGACCTGATAAGTCATCTCTTTTACGCCTTTTTCTCCTTTTTCTTTAATAACTTCTTTCCTCCAGCCCATATCATCATCCTCTTTCACAATCACATCAAAGTCTATGTTTTTTTTCACAACCTCCTCAGCTTTTTCTACTCTAGTTACTTTTACTTCTATATCATTATAAACAAAAGAATCCCTGTCTTCAGACAGTATGTCAAATTCATCCAAGGAAACACTGGCGCCCAAAACAGCTGCCTCAACGGTGTTTTCAAAAGTATAATCCTCAATCTCCTGATTATCCACCAAAACTTTAATCCTCTTGGGCCTTTCAATGATCACTTTGGTTCCCGTAAAAATAGGTCTGTCTAGATTTGGATAAACAACATCTTCTCCCCTTATAATAAAACCATTTCCATCCAGAAGCTCACCCACCGTGTTAGCATTAGAAATAAAACTAGCTTCAATTCCACCATCTTTTATTGTAATCCTTTTTTCACTATCTTTGATATTTAGTAATCGTTCTTCGCCAAAAAAAATACTCTTAATCACCACTAAACAAAAAAATGTCAAAACTATTTTCTTAAGCTTCCTCTTTTTTTTCTTTTTTATCATAAAATCAGAAACTTCCTTATAACCTATTTAGAATCCATATATTCTACTGCGAAATTAAAATCGTACTCTTTCACTAAGAAGTAGATATTTCAAGTATATTCTTTTTTCGTATATCAATATTAACAACTATTCCCATTGAATACAATCAAACTATTAAATTGTTAACCCTTAATGAGATGCTTGCGCGCAAACAAAAAGCCAGCTTCATGTTTATTTAAAACACAAAACTGGCATCAGACACCTACATTATTCCATAGGCTTTTAAGGCATCTTTTGACACTCGTGAAAAGAACTTCTCAATTTCTTCTTGCGTAGCTGGACGAATATCAGCTCTCCCTGTAGGCAAATAATTCCCGAGTGAGCCATCCGCGTTTAAAGCTTGATTATTTCCAATACTCAAGCAGGCTTTATGCAACTCATAATTATGACCGTTCCCATTTTCAAGCGGAACTACCATAATTTTATTTGGCAGATTAGCATCATAACTACTCGGCTGTTTTTTAATTGGCACTTCTTCGCCAATTATAAGCTCAACTATAGTAGCCAAAGCCATTACCTGATCCTCATCAAATTGGTGATCAAACTGCTCCATCGTGTCATCCAGAACATCCGCAATCGCTCGAGCCTTCGGACTCGCCGGTGGAGACTTGTGTTCCGGCTCTGAATTGTAAGATCCATTCTCATCCCCCCATTTCTGGGTTTTTGCGATAATCATCTCAATCACTACTGACAGCTGTCGTCCCATGACTAACTCCTTACTTGTAATAATTTTTTAAAATAACTCTTTCCGCAATAAAATTGTCACGTTTAACATGACAACTAAGCATACTATTTTTTTTAAAAAAGTCAAGACCTCTCTTAATTATTCCTCCAACATCTACAAAATATCTACTCCCATTTTTTTCAAAACAAAATCATACAAAACAAAAATCAATGCGAAAATAAACACCAAAACGACAGCTCTGTGTTTGAAGCTGTGTTTTTGATGATAATTCCTGTCTTTATGTTTCATTACATCCAAGAGCTCATCAGCAAATTGAATGGAAAGAAATGTTCCTAATCCCGACAAAGCAATAATGCTCCACATTGGAAAAGGTTCTTCAATAATATGCTTAAAAAAGTATAGTATTTTTGTTTTTTCATATATCATCGGAGACAAAAAATATGCTGTGATGTTCAGGCTAATGGCGACAACCCAGACAAAAATTTCTGCGTGTAGCATTCTTACTTTCAAAATTAATCTCAATGGAAAGTCTAGTAAGAACCCCGCATCCGCAATTGGTGTGCACAATACAAAGAAAGACCAAGTTAACCAGGAAACAAAAAATCCTTCTTTCACTCCGTACTTAAGTGAGATAAGAAGGAAGTATAACAAAAAAACTCCTAGCACTAACGCAAACTTACCCCACACGTGCCGATGAGTTTCATGCTTTGCTTTTATTCTCACTGCTACTTTTTTCATAAATATTTTAAAAAAATCTAACTATGTTCATTTTATAATAAAAAAACATAACAATAAAGCACTGATGACCTATTATTATTCATCCTTAAAACGATACTGAATACTTTCAGCAATATGAATATCTTGAATATCCTTTATTCCACTCAAATCCGCGATTGTTCTAGCAACCTTAATCAATCTAAAGTAAGAACGAGCACTAAGTCCGAGTGTAGAAATTGCATTTTTCAAAAGCGTTTTACTATTTACATTTAGCTTGCAAAACTTTTTTATCTGCTCGGTCGACATTTCACTGTTTGTAACTATATCCTCATTCTTAAACCTTTCTTTCTGAATCTCTCTTGCCAGCTCAACTCTTTTCCTGATTTCAGCACTTGATTCAGAAACGCTTTCATCCTCAAGCTTGTCAATTTTGACCCTTGGAACCTCTATTTGAAGATCTATTCTGTCCATAATTGGACCCGAGATTTTTCTTTGATACCTCGATACCTGCGAAGGAGCACATGAACACATTTTTTGAGGATCAGTAGCATTTCCGCATGGACAAGGATTCATCGCTGCCACTAACGTAAATTGAGCAGGAAATTCCAGTGTACCCTTAATTCGTGACACTGTTATCGTTCCATCCTCTAATGGTTGTCGCAAGCTCTCCAACACCGCCCTAGAATATTCTGCAAACTCATCCAAAAAAAGAACGCCTCTATGTGCCAAGCTTATTTCACCTGGCTTCGGATAACTACCACCACCAACAAGCGATGCGGTACTAGCACTATGATGTGGGGATCTAAAAGGTCTTTTATACACCAACGCATCGCCTTTCGGAAGATTTCCAGAAATGGAAAATATTTTTGTAATCTCAAGAGATTCACTCAGAGTTAACTTTGGCAAGATAGATGGCATTGTTTTAGCAAGCATACTTTTTCCAGACCCCGGAGGTCCATTGAGAATTATATTATGCCCACCAGCAGCAGCTATTTCTAAAGCTCTTTTTGCATGCTCCTGTCCTTTAACATTGGACATATCCATTCCCTTAAATTCCCTATTCAAAAACATCTCCTTGTCCTTCAATTCAAAAACACTAATGATATTCTCACCAATTACATGTTTTGCTAATTTAAATAATGAAGAAACTGGAATAATATCAATACCGTCCACAACCCCAGCCTCAAAAGCATTTTCACTGGGAACATAAATCTCCTTAAACCCCTTACTTTTCGCCATCAAAGCAATGGGCAAAATACCCTGAACTGATCTAACCCTGCCATCCAAGGATAACTCACCCACAAAAAGCTTTTTACTAAAGTCAAAATCTATTTGATCAGTTGCAAGCAAGAACCCAAGAGCGATGGGTAAGTCATAAATTGGACTATTTTTAGGCAAATCAGCTGGTGCAAGGTTAACCGTTACTCGCCCGCATTGATGTGGCGGCTTAAACCCGCTGTTTTTAATAGCACTACTCACTCTATCCCGAGACTCCTTAATAGACGTATCAGCGAGCCCTACAATCGTAAATGTATGAAGTCCACTACCTAAGATATCTACTTCCACTTCCACAAGCTCACTATCCAAACCAATCGTAGCAGCTGAATAAACTTTTGAAGACATAATATTATACGCTTAATAAATTAAGAGTATCTAGTACTTCCTCAAAAAAACATCTAACTCTCCTTATTTCTTTCTAAAAATATTTATCGCTAGAATCACAGCACCTAAAAAAATAAAAACATCCGCCAAATTAAAAACAGGCCAAATTTTCAAATCAATAAAATCAATCACGCATCCAAATCTCATTCGATCAATCAGATTAGCAAATGCTCCTGCAACTATCAAAATAAAATAATCATCCACAATTCGCCAACTATCAACACTCTCGAAAAATTTACCCCCCGTATGCTTCTTTAATTTTAATAGACTTATAAAATAAAAGACTACCCATATTAAAAAAATACTCCAAAAAATAATTAAAAATAAATCAGGAGCCTGCCAACCGAAAGCAACGCCTTTATTGCAAATATAAAATCCGCCCGTAGAGCGGATAATATATTTCACAATCTGATCAAATCCCACTAGTAAAACCAAACCACTTAATACTTTTGCAAATTTGATCATTATTTGGATATTCTTATTTATTACATTTCATACAATTCTTAGCAGAAGGATAAATTTCTAATCGCTTTTCTTGGATATCTCCTCCGCACTCTTCGCACTTTCCATAAGTATCATTCTCTATTTTTACTAAAGCTGCTCTAGTATCTCTCAATCTCTGCTCCAAATTCGACTCAACAGCGATGTTATCAACGTATTCCTCAACCTCGGTAGCGCTTTCATCTTTATGAGTACCTAGCTCATCACGCTTTGTCTTAAAGTTATCTGGATTATCTGAAGGTGTCGCAACTCCCTCTAATTCTGTTCTAATCTTTTTTTGCTCTTCTTCCAATGCAACCTTAAATTTATTTTTATCAAAGCTCATATTTTTTATTCATTATTTTTATTTAAACACCTATCACTTTCTTACACTAATAATAGCAACAAAAAAAATTAGTGTCTAGAAAAAAATACTTTCTAGATGCCTAACTTTTGCATTTCTATTTTCCTTTTCAATCCAAATAGCGATGGCATCGAACTGATACTCTGCATTTTCTAAATCCTTCTTGCTCAAATAAAACAAAGCTATCTTGTTTAATTTCCTTAATTTCAATCTACTAATGCTCTCCTCGGGCAATACATCCACCCCGCCTCTTAGCTCCCTAGTTTTTACCTCTACAAAAATTATTTTCTTTTCCTTTTTAGCTATAATATCAATCTCTCCCAACCTTCTTCCGATTTTATTATAAAAATTGAGCTCTAAAATTTTGTAGCCTTTTTTCTTTAAATACTTGGCTGCAATTTTTTCACCCAATTTACCCACTGTTAAATTATTTTTTTTCTTAAAAAACATATCAAACTTTTTTTATACTCTTTTTCTTATTATACACCATTAAAAGTACCGTATAAAAAAATTGTCGTAAATTATACGACAATTTTTTAGTTCTATGTTTGAACCTATTCCTCCCAAACTCCTATTTCTCGACAAAAATCCTCGATTCCGGACTCATCAATTATTCGACTTGCTTCTAAATTAAAATCAATCTCCTTCTTTATGCACACTCCAAAAATTTCCATATCATCATTAATGATATCTGGAAGCTTCATAGAGTTGTCATTATGCTGATCACCAACATAAAAACCTCTCAAAAATTCTCCCGTCCTCACATAACTAACATTCGCTCCTTTTTGAATCTTTAATCCTATAAAATCAATATTACTCGGATCATCATCAAAAAAACAATTGCGTTGACGCCACACAGCTCTAACTTCAACATCATCACGATTTTCCACTAATCTTAATTTCATAACACCAATATCATCAATTGTTCTTTCAATTCCATCACAAAAAATACTCAGGCTTCCTCCAAAATCAGAATCGCATTCGACACCGACAGGACAACTTAAAAAACCAACTGAAGAACTGTTTTTTCTCCAAAAACTTATTCCTTCTTTTTTTATGTGAAAAGAAAACTCATCACTAAGTTTGCTATTACAACCATCTTCAAAAACTTTATTTACCCATTCACCAATACTCTTTCTCATTTCAAAAAAAGAATTTTCAATATCCTTACTCATGAATACACCTCTCGCAAAGCTTACTGGGGTAATAAAAAAATCACTGACCTTACTCAATGATAACCAAAAAACAAAAAGATACTCCGACCGTCTGCCTATAATCTTAATTTCAATATAAAATCTTCACAATTTCTAGTGAAATAAAAATCTTAAACAACCTTCAAAAGTATGCGCTAAAAAAACCAACAAATATTGAATAATAAAAAAATATTATTAACCCATATTTACTGGATTTAAAATTATTGAAACCAGGCGAAACGATACCCAAAATATATATTAAGTGGCTGTGACGCCTGGTGATTCATGTACTAACATGTAAACTGGAAACCTCCTAGCTCTCGGGTGTTATGGAGCAATCAGAAGTTATAAGTTACACGTACTTTATGTACATGGACATTCTACTTTTTACCTGTCCTAGTTACAGATACAACTTTTACTGTTTTCTGGCACTTGGCCTATAATGTTTTAAAGAACTGATGTTTTGTTTTTATTTTTATTTTTCGTTGATTTTTTTTATTTTTGTTTTTTTAGGTATTCCCGACTAGGTTCGAGAAAAGTAGCTCTAACCAATACGCTATATTCTTTATAACTATGTTTATAAAAAATACAATGTATTGGTTAAAGCTCGGAAAACAGTAAAAGAATTTTCAACCACAATCAGGGGGTTGTTGTGATTGAAAACTCTTTTACCGTTGTTCCTGAAAGAAGTTTATAATTAAACTTTGTAGCAGTAAAAGCTTTTTCAAGTCTTTTGTGTTTTATTCTGTTTTTAAGTTGCTGTAACTCACTTACAATACAATTATAACAAAAAAATGACCGCTCGTCAATTATATTGTATACTAGCCCTTTATTTAAGCTATTTTTTAACCATTTTTTCTGATTTTTATTTTTCTCACTATTTTCACTGTTTTTAAAAAGAAAAACCCTTTCAAACAAAGGGCTTTTCCTACTTTTCTCCACAAGTTATCCACAGAATTCTTAGTTTATCCACAATCGACTAATTTAACTATTCCTCCGTTATTGCTGAATCTGTTGTTTCCACTTCTTCAGTATCACCACTCGAAGTATTAAACATATCCGTCCTTCCGTCTGAAACCTCCTCAGTTCCAGTTTTAGTGATTTTATCAACCATACTTCGCATAGTCTGTTTACTTGTACCTATGACTAAATACTCATCAACAATAGCATAGTCTATAGATGTGTTTTCCCTTTGGTCAAAATTAACATACCTTATGTTAATATCATCATAACTACTATCCTCAAAAGATTTATCTTGACTAGGAATAAACTGATCCATAAACAAAGCTTGAGTATTTTTCAGTAAATAAGCTTCATTAGCGCTCAATTCTTTAATTAGCGCATCTTTCTTACTAGCGTCTATAGCAATAGCCATACCTAATCGATTATTGCCTCCATCCAAGAATACAGAGAATTCATTGCCTAGATTAACTGAAATTTGAGGACCCAAATCTAATCCTGTAAAATCTGCAAAGGAATCATAATCAATTTGAGCATAATTATCATTCGTTAAAATAAATTCATAAACCTCAATTTCAAGTGCTGGTAATTCTTGTAAAATGCTCCCCATCTTTAGATATAAATCTGACTTAGTTTTACTTTCCGTATCTACGACCAAATAATTAGGCATATTCAGAACATACTCTACCATTTCCGCATCCTCAACGATTTCGCCTGTATCTTCTAGCACTGGTACTTGCTCATCAGCCACACTGTCGTCTACAATTTGACTCGGTTGATAGATATAGAAATAATAATAACCACCTCCAGCTAGAGCTGCTGCTATCAAAAGAACGACTAGTACACCGATTATTTTTCCCACAACGCTACCTTTTGACACTGCCTCTTCTTCTACGATCTTATCCATATCAGACACATCACTTACTTGCATAGAACCAGCCTGGGGTTTAGGCATTGTTCTTAATTGGCTTTTCAAATCTCTCCTAGCATCAATAGGAGCTGGCGCAGAAGCCTCCATTTTTTCTATTGAACTTCTTTGCGGAACCGCTCTTTCCATCTGAGGCTTCGGCATAGCAAAGTCTTTTTTTATTTCAACTCTATCTGATACTCTAGGCATCTCTTCTTTCACAATCTTGACTTCAGGTTTTTTTTCTGGCTCACTTTCAAATGGAATATTCGGGGGAGGACTGGCTTTTTTTATTCCTGGAGCTATAATTGGAGCTTTCTTTTCAAGTGAAGGCTCCTTCTTGGTGTCTATTACAATCTTTGGCTTCTCTGCAATAGGCTCTTTTTTGGTGTCCATTATAATCTTCGGCTTCTCTGCAATGATCTCTTTTTTTGTAACCGCCACATCCTCACTAGCATCCAAATCATCTTGCATCGTGCGAATCACTGGCTCAAAGGGAGTTTTTTTGTCATCACTCAATGATTTAATTTTATTGTCTAAATTTGTTTTATCATCCATTTTTTTGAAATTAGTACTTATTTAAGATTTCTCTTTCGTAGCGAGAAATTGAAATTTTGAGCGAAAAATATATAAATTGAGGCAGGACTACCTAAAAGGTAATTCAACGAAATTTAGATATTTTGCAGCCAGGATTTCAGTTTCGCAGTAGAATATGGAGATCTTAAATAGGTACCTAAAAAGGCAACTTAAAAGCTGCCTTTATTCTACAATAATTTTGACTAATTGCCAAACAAACTACTTAGTATCAGTCGCGTCCTTCTTTGACAAATTGATTCTTCCCTGAGAGTCAATTTCTTTTACCTTAACAGGCACAACGTCTCCAACTTTAACAACATCCTCAACTTTCTCAACCCTCTCATCAGAAAGCTCTGAAATATGAATCAATCCTTCTTGCCCAGGCAAGATTTCTGCAAAGGCTCCGAAGTTCATTATTCTTGTAATTCTTCCTTGTAATATCTCTCCTGCCTTAACTTCACGAGTTAAGTTATTAACCCATTCTCTAGCTTTTTGAGATGATATTTCATCCGGAGAAGTAATAAACACCTTTCCATCATCTTCAATATCAATATCAACACCCGTTTCATCTATAATTCGATTAATCATCTTCCCTCCAGGACCGATTACGTCTCTAATTTTATCTGGATTAATTTGAATAGTGATTATTCTTGGAGCGTATGGAGATAAATTCTCTCTTGGTGCATCAATAGTTTCACTCATCTTTTCTAAAATATGTGTTCTACCTTTTCCAGATTGTGCTAAAGCATCTTTCAGCATCTCCAATGTAACTCCTGCTACCTTAACATCCATCTGAATAGCTGTTATACCCTTCTCACTTCCAGTTGCCTTAAAGTCCATATCTCCATAATGATCTTCTAAACCTTGAATATCAGACAAAACCTTATAGTTCTTTTTATCTTTTTGATCGATTATAATTCCCATTGCGATTCCACTAATAGGTCTCTTAAGCGGAACTCCTGCATCTAGAAGAGATAATGTAGATCCACAAGTAGACGCCATAGATGATGAACCGTTACAAGACATCACTTCTGAAACCAATAGTATTGTGTATGGAAAATCTTCTTTACTAGGAAGTACTGGTATCAATGCCTTTTCCGCTAATGCTCCGTGTCCGATTTCTCTTCTTCCTGGTCCACGCATAAAACGAGTTTCCCCAACAGAATATGGTGGGAAGTTATAATGATGAATATATCTTTTTTTGATATCCATTTCCATAGTATCAATGATTTGCTCATCACTAGGAGATCCCAAAGTAGCTACAGTTAGTGCCTGCGTCTCTCCTCGATTAAACAACCCTGTACCATGTGTTCTTGGAAGTATTCCAACTTGACATTCTATATGCCTAATCTCATCAGCATTTCTTCCATCAGGACGTTCGCCTTTTTCTAATATATTTTTGTGAATTACTTCATCAGAAGCATCCTCAAAAACCAAGTCAGCAATGCTCTTCATTCTCCCAACTTCTTCTGTGTAATTTTCATCTATAAAGGCATTGATTTTTTCCCTGATTTTTTCACTTTTCTTCTTTACAACCTTTTTATCTTTTTGATATAACGCATCTTCCAATCCTTCTGCAGTTGCTAATTCCTTAATTTTGTTCTCAAATTCATCTGACTCTTTCAGTAATTTAACTTCCAACTTCTCTTGTCCTATCTCCTCTTTGATAGATTCAATAAATTCAGCAATTTTATTAATCGCATCATGACCGAATTCAAAAGCTTCTAATATCTTTTCTTCTGGAACCTCATTAGCTCCAGCCTCAATCATATTAATGTCATCTTTAGTACCTGCAACTATCAAATCTAAATTTCCGTTTTCCTTTTCCTCCTTAACAGGATTAAGAATTAATTCCCCATTAACCATTCCCACTCTAACTGCCCCAACTGGACCACCCCAAGGAATGTTTGATATTGATAATGCAGTAGAAGCTGCAATCATTGAAACTATATCTGGAGCGTTCTCACCATCAATAGAAAGTACCGTTATGATCACTTGTACTTCATTTCTCATTCTATGATTGAACAATGGGCGAATAGTTCTATCCACCACACGACCAGTCAAGACTGCTTCATCAGAAGGGCGCCCCTCTCTCTTAATAAATCTTGAACCTTTAATTTTACCAGCTGCGTAATAACGCTCCTCATAATCAACCATCAAAGGAAAATAATTCATTCCCTCTGAGATTCTCTCACTCATTGTTGCTGTAGCTAAAACCATAGTGTCTCCATAACGTACTGTTACAGACCCGTTAGCTTGACCAGCCAGCAGTCCTGTTTCAATTTGAAGTTCTCTTCCTCCAATTTGAAGTGACCATTGTTTCTTCTCCATAATTTTTCTTATTTCCTGGCAAAAAATTGAAACATGAGATATAAATTAAACTGATTTATTTTATATCTCAAGCTTCAAGATAATATCCTCCAAAGGAATATTTTATTCTTGCCAAAAAATGTTTTTAATCTTTACTCATTAACTGCTTGTACTATATTGCAAAATGACTATTTTGTCAAAAATAACTACAAACATATTTCTAATTAAACTAACAATGACTAAATCCAAGAATTAAAAAATGCTTTTTAAAAGAATAAAAAACTCTTACACGCCATTAAGGCGAGTAAGAGGTTACTTTCTATAGATTATCAACAATCTTGCGAGTCATTTTTCTATCCAACTCAGCCAATTCCGAATATCCTCGAACCTGGTCATAAGCCTCCCACGCAAGCTTTTGCCAATTCATTCGCAGAGCCAGATCTAAAATATCTTCAAAAAAAAGATTCTTTGCCTTTATGGATCTGGATAGATTTATATTCAAAAGCAAGTCCTCTACAAGTTTATAACTCATGGATTCCCGTGCCTCTTCTGCAATGATTCTCAGCACTTTCACCTTTTCATCTTCCTCTTTACGCCAATAATAAACCTTCCACAACAAGGTAATGTTTCGGGATGCGCGTGCTTCCTTGAAAGATTTATCAACAAATTTTGCTCGAGAGGTTAAACATTCAGTCTCTAATTTAGACGCTTTAATCTCTTCTGTACTCAAAATAACATCGAGGTTTGCAATATCTCCTATTCTCATAGACTCCTTAAGCATAACTGTTAAAACTTCCCGTCTCTCAGCAATAAGCTCTTTGGGAATTATACGATAATTCGCCCACATCGACTTCTTAGCCTCTTTGTGATTGGAAATTAACGCATGTCGTTCACTTAATGCAAACACAATACCCCTCTTTAGATCATGCAAACTAAAGAATTCCGTTTCTTTATCTGAAGGAAAAAAATGATAAAGCTTCAGCATTAATTCAATATCGCGATTTCGAATCGCGATAGGCAAAACAAAATTCACAGTTTTCCTAAAAATATTGATTCTGAATGAGTCCTGAAAAATTATTCCATTATCCTTGACGACGCGGTACCCTTCAATTACAGCATGCGCATTGCCTCTATGAATTTCACGATCCATAATCACATTTGCTATACGCTCAAATAAATCACTTTTTAATATCAGACTATTTAGCTTATTTGGGATAAATGCCACCGCATGAATCAAGTTAATCATTTCGCTATGAGGATCGGAAAGTCTTTTATTTATGCACATTACCATACTTGCTGCAATCTCCTCTTCGGATACCTCACCAGTTTTTGCCTCAAAAATTTTTTTCATCGTTGAAAGAGAGGCACTTCCTCTGGCTAAGGCAAAGATTTCAGATGGAATTGATTTAACTTCAGCATCCTCTGAACCATAAAAAAAATATTCCGCCCACAGATGACTGACATCTCGACGCTGCCGAACTTCTTCCAATATAGCCTTTTTCAAAGACTCCTGAAGCTCCTCGCGCAAATGTGCATCAATCGTGAGACTCTCAATCCTTATCTTTCTCATGAGCTTAAGATCGCTTAATTTTATCGCTGCCTTCAGCAATCTATTAAGAATCTCGAACTTACGTGAAGAACTGAAAAATTCATCAGTACAGCTATCATATTCGTTCCACATCCCCCTAATATGTTGCACTACCCCACTGCAACCACAAAAACAATTCCATTTTTTCTCAACTCCATAAAGTTCCGCTATCATTCTTGTATTAAAACAGGTAAACCTATTACCTAATCTCAATACATCCCCATATTTTTCCACATTCATTCGCACATCCTCCTTTTATTTTCCATTTCAAATAACCTTGCTAGTGATTTCATGACAACCACAAATTAATATTAAAAATACAATTTTAACACTAATCAATAAAACCCATTAAAACTATGAGCAAATCAATATCTGATAACTAAAAATAGCAAATATTTCCTACTCTGTCAATAAATACTTCTGTTTATATTACTTTTTTCTTTAAAAAATGTAAGCTCTTTTGCTGCAATGTTAACAATTTAAATCATAAATAGTTCCCGCGCCTTTAATAACAAAAAACGACCACAAGCATAATTAGCTAATAATCGTTAATAATTTTTTCGCCTCCCTCAGCCACTCCTTTTCATTAAACACTGCACTGTCCCCTCAATACAACCACCCACCTTTAATGTCACATGATGCAACAAAAGTTTTCGAGTTCTTCTTGGTTTAATCTCCACTAACTGAAAACTTATCTTTTCAATATTATTAGGGTAAATCATTTTAATAAAAGAAAAATCTTCTTTATAGTAAATAGTCTCTTCCATTAAATTATCTCTGAAATATTCATAACCAACAAGATATTCTGGATTTTTAATCAGAATTAATCCAGTAGTGCAAAGAATTCCTTCAACTACAGCCTCGTGTATTTGTGATGCTGAAACATGCTCTAATCTTTTTTAGCTTTTTGATATTCTGGAAAAATAAATTCAACATCAACATTCTTATCATCAGTCAAATAAGCACGTTGCGCTAGAATTAAATCTCTTCTATAGTTCCTTCCCAACAAATCATCAACCACATCTATCTTCATATTAATCACCCCTTTCGTTTCCTATCAATGAACTCCTTGTTATTATTACACATTTTTTCCAATCAAAAAACAGGGATTGCGCGGCCCTGCTTTTTGTATGCAATTCGGTCAGAATTACTAGTTCACTTAACTATTCCTAGTTATTGAAATCCCCCATTGGTCTTTCTTCCCTTGGCCTAGCTTCGTTAACAATGATAGTTCTTCCTCCGAAATCTTTTTCATGAAACATTTCGATAGCTTTTTGAGCATCTTCTTCAGTTGCCATTTCAACAAATCCAAATCCCTTTGAACGACCAGTTGCTCTATCCATAATAATAACAGCAGAGTCAACAGTTCCTGCTTCTGAGAAAGCTTCTTCTAAAGCTTCTTGAGTGGTTGCATATGGCAATCCACCAACATATAGTTTCTTTTCCATAGTATACTTTTACAAAATAAATTAATGAGTGCACGCTAAAACATTTTTCTTTTTCTTCGTAATTTTTGATCATTGGATTCGGTTGCGCAATAACTCATTAATCCAAAAAACTAACTGACTACTTTGAAAAACTCGTACCTACACTTACATACACCAGTATATAGGAAAATCACTAAAAAGTCAATAGGGGAAAGCATCTTAGCTAAACTGCCTCGACTTTAATACCTGTAATGTTCTGCTTTATATGGACCTTTTATTGAGATTCCTGAATATTCAGGCAACAAAAAAACGGAGGTAAGACTTTATCTTACCTCCGCTACTATTCACGGTTTTTAAAAAAAATTGATATTAACCGGCGACACCTTATTGCCTTGACTTGGCCGGTTTATACGAATTGGCCGGTTTTTTATTAGCCGGTTTATACGAATTGGCCGATTTTTTGTTGACCTGTTTGTACGAATTGTCCGATTTTTTGTAGGCCGACTTGTACGAATTGACCGTCTTTTGATTGGCCGGTTTTACATTAGCTGGCTCTGCATTTTTTACCTTCGTCAAAACATTGTCAGCCGCACGACTGTAAAACGATAAGTTAGTTTTTGAAAGCTCATGCTTCTTTTCAAGAGCATTGACTTTTGTTACCATCTTTTTCACTTGCTTGGCCAACGAACTAGCGATTGCACTGTCCTTTCTTTTTGCCGCTGCCTCGGCCCGTGCAGTCAACCGCTTAATATCTCTGGCATAACGCTTTACTTCCGCCTTGGCATTCTTCTGAACTTCAGCCTTGGTCGCTTTTGCCTTCTTAGCTTTTTCAACCGCTTTCTTACTTGCCCGCTCTGTCCTCTTTAGAAAGTAAATCGGACGAAGATTGTAAGCGCCAGTGATTCCGAAAACATAATGACCAATGTGATTCAGGTCCCTATTGTCTTCAATATCCCATTCTTTCTCAAATGAATCCCGAAATACGCCCTCGTATTCAAATCCATCTATTTCAATCATGTCACCCTCATCTTCAAACTCGATCCGGGCAGCCTTGCCATAAGAAGGATACGAAAAAGTATACACTGGTCGAATTCCATCAGTGTACTGAACTTGCAAGCTCTCCCCCTTGAACATGTACAGGGGATTATTGGCAAGTTCCGCCTGAAGACGATTGCCATCAAAGTCTAGCTCCGACAGCATCTCGATTAGGTTAATAACTCTAAATTCTGCATACTCCTGCTCCACAACGGGAGCAGCTGGTTGGGCAACTCGTTGAACCAGTCTCGGCTCACACCTTGAAAAGAGAAAAATTACCACCAAAAATAACACTACACACAAAACTATCATCGCATTTCTCATCACGAACTACTCCTTATGCATTTTTTCTAAGAAAATCATCCTTCATCTCCCGTAACAACTACGGGAGAACAAGATGACATTAACACGCAATAACCTTACTCGCGACCTTCTTTAATCTTATTGTAATTACTTGAGAAATATCCAGCGTACCCATACCCATAGGGAGCGCCCTGATTTTCACCAACTTCTTTATTACTATTCTCAATCGTCTGATTCAGATAATCACAAGAAATTTCTGCCATTCCCATATATCCATAACTCGACTGACTCGCCACTTCCTTAATTGTTACTACCTCATAACATTTACCCGTAATCGGACTCGTAGCAAGACTCCACTTAAAATCGCTTTCATCTTGGGACATATCAGGTCCAGGACCTGAACAGCCTGCTACAAAAAAAATTATCCCTAAAATTGTTAAGATACGTTTCTTCATGCGCATTCCTCCTTATACGTTGCACTTTTTTCATCTTGCGTGAGAATAAACCAATTCACTCGCCTCATTAACGCATGACTTAAAATATTATCATTTTTAATCATTTTTGTCAAGTACTTTTCGCACCACTATTGACTTTTCCTATTTTTTGTCTATTATTTACATATACTTAAAATTTCACAAAAGGAGTGCGAAATGAATAGATACAGATTAAATTTTTCATCTTTAACCGAAAGCTCAGTTGAAGGAAATTATTTCATCGATGCCACCAATGATGCTATTGGAATAGATATTGATCAATGGCAATGGAATATTGACCACTCGGAAGCACAAAGACAAACCTGGAATCAAGGATCAGTAAAATCAATTATCGGCATTAAAATGATTGATTGCATTGGCGGACAAAGATTTGTTTTTTTCAAAAATCCAATTACGCTTTAGAAGTAAGCCACAAAAAAAGGCCGTCAGAAACATTATTTTCTAACGGCTTTTATTATCTGCGACTATTTTTGATTTTCAAGTTCCTTTTTATTAGTCTCATCAATTCCTTCACTATTTCTCAAGTAGATTGCTATCTCGCGACCATCTAGATTACGCTTAGAGACTATTTTCTTAGCAACTTTTTTGAGGATTCTATGTTTATACACCTCATATTCCTCCTTGTTTTTAGTGATGATGTTAACATCTCTTTTAGTCAGATCAGCACCAATCAACTCTTTTTGGGCGATTTCTTTAATAGAAACATTCAAATTACTTGGCCCGTACCACTCATGCAATAGCGCTACAGAAATACAAGCTGCTAAAATGAGCAGATAACTAGTCACACTCAATCCCGTCTTTCGCATAAACACACTCCTTGAAAAAGATTATTAAAAAAGAACTACCAACACTGATTTTTAATAATTCTTGCATGCCTAGATTTAATAGTCAACAAAGCACCTTAATAAATTTATTTAATTTTTCGATATACCCAAGCATCCTCACCACTTTCCAGCACAACATTGTCTCGATAGTATTTTTCACCAAAACTCTCGTATTTATCAATTTTCCTTAAATCCTCTTCATTAGCTACTATAAGCATTCCTTCAACCTGGCAATTCGTATCTTTAACAATATTCAATCCTTCTTTTCTAAAGCCCCTTAAAATAGCCTTTCTCTCAGCTCTCCATCCACCGTAGACCCAAAACCGCACCAAAGCAAGTCTTAGTGTGCCATATACAAATATTAAATTATTTTTATTTACCATATTATAAAAACTAAACTTTCTTACTAGCTATTCCTTGTCCAACAAAATAACTCAGACCAGCTACAACAAACATACTTAATGATGCCAAAATAAAACTTGTATCAAAAACATTAACCATAATCGAAAGGACTCCAAAAAGAATCACATTCGCAAACATATTCGCAGTATTTCGATAAGTAGACGCAGAAAGCGTATCAATTTTCTCACCTTTTTCAAAAAGATAGCTATCCAGTGGAATACCGACGAAGATAGTGAAAAAGCCGATTAAAAACACGCTAATATAGTAAAAAGCATTGTCATCTATAAATAATCTTGCAATCCAAGTTAAAGCAATAGCCATACTAGCCATCGCCATCACAATGTCTCGCCTTTGTTTCTTAGTTTTTCCTGCAACATAAATAAACATTATAGCAGTCGCCGAAACAATCACAGGCAAGATCGCTACTGACTCAATATCAACAAATAAGCGATAGATGAAAATTGGCCACAAAATTCCCTCAGCTGAACGATGAAGTGTTAGTAGCATTGAGGAAATGTAATCTCTTGAAATATCCCAACTACTGAAAAATTCTTTAAAGCTTTTTTGTTTTCGCCTTGGCTTATCATCAATATTCTTAATCTTAAATAAAGGCAAAATAGATAAAACCAGTACAGCTACACTGATCAATAGTAATGCTCCTCGATCCCATGAAACTAAAATCAACGCTCCCAATGCTGGAGCCGTCATTCCCGCAAATCTTTTTATAATCCTCATAATCCCCGTATCTCTGGAAATATTTTCATCGTCCTTGCTACATTTCATAAAAAAATAAATATGCGCTACCCAATAAAAAGTATCATAAAAAGCTGCAAAAATAGCAGTTAAAATTAATAATGGCCAATTGCCAGAAGTAAGTTCAAACAAACTTATAAACAGAAGAATTGCTGCGACTGACCCTAGAATAATCACCCACCTTGCCCCCATCTTTCTCGTCAAAAATCTTGCAAAAAAATTCAATGGCACATCAACTACGTTGTAGATAATGTAAAATATCATCACCTCCCCAATACTATACCCAATCTGCAAAAGAAATATTGGAATAAAAATAGCCACCATTGAAACTGCAAAAGTGTGTAGCCAAACCGAAATTTCAAACAACCAAAACTCAGAATGAATCAATCTATTCAAAACGTTACCTTGATGAAAATGGAATAATTGCATTTTTATTTTATTTAAATTTATTTATCGATATTTATTATATCACATAAAACTACTTTAGCATTTTTCCAATAAAAAAACGATATGAAATATTATTCATATCGTTTAACTTATACTAACAAGCTCTATTTTTTCAATTGAGCTTTCTGAACAAAACCCTCCAGCTCTGCATCACTAGTGCCAAGCTCCTCCCAGTTCGTGCTACCATCTTGAACTACTTTTCTTATCTTATTAACTCCAGATTCAACTGCATATGCCAAGACTCTTTCTTGACGAATATTTTTAATCATCACCTTTAAATCTTGGACGCGAGCTTTCCTTAATAATCTTGCAAGCTCTTTTTTGCTAGTCTCAAGATTTTGCATTATAGAGACATCTCTAGGTTGATCTTCTCGATTAATCTCTTTAATAAATTCCCTGACCACACTTTCGCCGCATTTTCCTGCACGAAGAATATTAAGGGTTTCTCTCAACTCTTTGACTCGAGCCGCCTCAACAAGTCCTTCAAGCTCATCACTATTAGTTTTGAGCTTTTCCCAAGAAATAATTTCCCATTGAATTGCGTGGTAAATCCATTCAGCAGCACTCTTAGCGTCACTCCCATCATAAGCCATCTTACGAAGATTCTTAACTAAGTCATTCAAATACTTGACTTGAGCCTTTTTAACTAGGCCTGTCAATTCTTCTGCATCCGTCTCTAACTCCTCCCAGGAAGTAAAACTCTTCCACCCAGAGGCAGCTGCGGCAATCTCATCACGAAGTCGCTCAGCATCCGCGTAACCATAATCCATATTACGCAGTCCTTCAATCTTTTTCCAAAGACCTCTAATATGAGCTTGTCTTTGCATTTCAATAATTTCTTCTTCGCTAAAGCCAATTGCTGCCTCCATTTTTTCCACATCACCATAAAATAATATTCTAATCTCTTCATAGATTTTATTCGCCTCCTCTTTGTCATCAATTAGATTCAGAGTATTTATCAGATAACTTACTTTAATTTTATCCCTAAAAAACCCAATCTGCTCCCTATTTTGATAACAATTTATTGAATCATAATAAATATTCGCAAAAACATCGTCAGGTTCCGTACTACTAATTTCTTCATAAAGATTATTCGCCTCTTCAAGACTTAAATACCCCTCACGTAAATCCATTATACGTCTTGCCATTTGGACTTTCTCAACAACGATAACGTCACGCTCCGGATCCTCATTTGACACATCTAATTCACGTGAAACAACTACACTAATGCAACTTATAACAACACACATCAGCAGCCATATTAAACATTTAAGCATCTTCATTCTCCCATCTATCTTGAAATTTTTAAAATAACTCACCCACCGTCACGCAATTTCTTTGTGTAACATATTAGTTTAAACTATTATCAACATTAAGTCAATGCTTTATATGAAAAACAAAGGGTTAAAACTACTTTAAAAATAATTATTCGCTAACTAAAAAACGATATGAAATATTATTCATATCGTTTGAGTACGTTTTCCTATTTTAGAAAGCTACCTTAAAACAAATCCCACTCTCCAGTCCCGCAAAGTGCGATACCTTCAGAGATATTTCTTAATCCTCGCTCTCCTTGCTCAACCCCAAGCTCCTCCCAAGAAATCAAACCATCAGCAACGACTTCGACAATGTCTTCCACAACGTATTTAGTCAACGCTATGCCATACTCGCAGTTCCGTAGATTGACCACGTCTTCTTGAGCACCATTAATGCGTGCCTGTTCAATGAAGAAATCAAGTTCAATTTCATTGGTTCCGAGTATCTCCCACGAGATCAAGCCATCAGCAACGACTTCGACAATGTCTTCCACAACGTACTTAATCAATATTATGTCATATTTGCAGCTCCGTAGATTAATGAGATCATTGATTGCGTCCAGAACTCTCTCATCGCCTCTAAACTCCTTCTTGAGTTGAGACAAATTCACGACATTAGTCTCAGCCTGAATGATTTCAACATCCATCACAGGCCCATACCAGGCAGCACTCATAATAATCCCCACCAGAAACAATACCCCCATTAAAATTGTCCTGTTACTCATTTTGCAATCCTCCAGCAATTGTTTTATTCAATAAAATAGGAACTAATCCTCGCCATATTTTTCATGACCCATAATACTGTCATATTTACCCTTATTTGTCAATAACAAAAACCACCTTACTTAAATAAGATGATTTTTTGTTGCCCCATTAACTATTCTCCTAGTAGACTCTCTAGCTGTTTAATCTGCTCTTTTAACAAATCCGTCACCTCATCAGGCACTCCCATTTTTATTAAAGTATCTAACGCTGCCTTTGTTTTTTCCATTTGCTCTCGCATTTTTTGGTTTTGTTCTTCTAATGCCTTATTTTTAGTCTTCAATTCATTAATCTGCTCTTCATCACTTCTTCCAGCTCGGTACACCGTCTCAATTAATCTATCATGAATATTATCAGATTTTCTTCTTGTTTTTTTGTCTACCTCCTTATTTTCCATCATTATACCATCAGCCCCCTTGATCATTTCCCCTGCAATGCCCACTATCAGCTCTTCATAGCTCTCATCTGCCTTAAACTCCTTATCCTTAACAATTCTCAACACATCTAGCAATGTCGCAACCCCTCCGCTCATACTAGCCTTAAAGCGAAAATCCTCTGGCCACTCACCCACATCTAATCCTGCGTCTTTGTATTTATTCATCTGATGCGGATCAGAAAAGTCCTGAACCTCATCTACATTTAAAGATCTAACGTCCTCTTGAAGCTTTTTCATAACATATTCACCAAACGACTCATTCTTCACTTCCTCTCCATCTATCCCATAAAAATCATCCTTAATCTTAAAAGAAATATTTCCCTTCAATGCACACATAAACTCATCTCCAGATCTCCTTGCAGGAGAACACTCAACACCAATTGATCGCAACCACTCAGTAGTTCGACCACCATTAAACACCTCTACAATTTTACTCAAATACAAGTCTCCTGAAGCATGTGCGTCCATTGCATTGTCATTTACCGCCTTCAGACCATCAATATCAAAAAATATCATTGCGGTTTTGTCTAAATCCTCGATTGATTCAATGTCTTGCCCCGTCAAATTCTCGTCAATAAACCTGAAAAGCTCTGCTTTGAAAAAATTATAATTAGAAATTTCAAAAACATTATCTCGATACAGCGTGATCGCATCCAATGTGTAGTCTTTGGCTGTGTCCTTAATTATTGCATCATTAGCTCCTAATTCCTGTTTTCTATTTAGTCGACGAGTGATCTCCTCTTTCGCTCTCGCTGGAATAAGCCCTTTTTCTTCAAATTTCTTTAAAACCTCATGGACACTCACTTCCCTATTTTCCTTTTTACTTTGAATTATTTCTGCCAATGATGTTAGGACTTCAAATTCGTCTCCCTCTTTTTCAACCACTAGTGTCTGCTCCATACCAGGAACTGGCATTTTTGGCTCTCCGCTCATATATTTTTACTTAAGTTTTTATTATTTATCTTTATTTTATCTGCCCTGTCACGTCGCTGTCTAGCGACTGTGATTTTTTCTTCTCCTGAAGCATCTTCACAAAATCGAGAATTTTTTGATCTTTCTTATCAGTCTTTCTTTTGTCACCTTTTTTATTATTCATATTTTTAATCATTAGACTTCGCCAGAAAATTTGAAATAGCTGTCCAAGTTTCTTTGAAGTCATAAATATCATTATGATGCGCATCCTTAATGCTCACATATTCCTTATTCTCTACCAATATCTCCTCATAGAGTTTCCTAGACTGACTAATTGGAATAATCTCGTCTTCTTCTCCATGTATAATCTTTATTTTTCCTGCTTTAGTTTCCTTTATCCATTCATTACTGTCATAGTTATCAGTTAACATTAGTGAAATTGGATACACTCCGTACAACTTCTTAGCCATGTCTTTCACACTATAAAAAGGAGTCACTAGAAGCATTTTATCTACCCTAGCTAGCTTTGAATGATAAATCGCCAATGAAGACCCGATACTTCCCCCTCCAACAAAGACTTCTTTAAAATCTTGCCCGCCAATAAATTCAACTATATTTTCTACATCCTGAATCAACAAATCACTTGAAGGTTTTTTACTATCCCCAGAATAACCTGCATATTCAACAAAAAGATACGACAATCCATCTTTTTCAAACCTATCCTTCAGAAAAGCACGGTCACAAGCTGAACCAGCATTTCCATGATAAAACACTACTAACCTATCAGAACTTTTCTTAAAATATGCCCTAGTTCCATTTAAATTCAACTTTTCACTATCCTCAAAACCAGGACAAGACTCAAAATCCTGACTGTCTGGATAATAAATAATGCTTTTCTGAGAAAAGAAAAGCACCACACCAAAACCAACGTATACTAAAACTAAAATTAACAAGATTTCTTTTACTATTTCAAGCATTTTTTATTTCAAATCATTACATCTCTATTTTAGCATAAAAATACTTTTTGAGCTTTTTTTGATGTATGAAAGGCTGGTTTTTTGAGTAATAAAAAAGTCGCGGGAAACTTAGTCCCACGACTCCTCATTTAATGCCTAGACGATGTTCTAGCTTTTTGATGCATGACAAGTTGATTTGTAGAAAATAAACTACTCCCAACACTTACCACTCATCGCATCTATTATCTAGAACCACTAATCGAACAGCAAGCAGATTTTTCAGGATTTTTTTGAAAATAGCTCTGTTGAGCTTCTTCGGCAATATAGAATTTTTCAAGCGGAACAATTTCAGTGACAATTTCAGTGTCTTGAACTTCTTCTCCTAAGCTCTTTTTGACCTCCTCGGCAATCTTTTTTTGCTCATCATCAGAATAAAGAATGATTGATCTATATTGAGTTCCAATATCATGCATCTGTCGGTTAAGCGTTGTCGCATCATGTGCGGAAAAAAACAGCTTAAGTAACTCTTTGTAAGTCACAATGGAAGGATCATACTCAACCTTCACCACCTGTGCATGTCCCGTTTTCCCACTCATTACTTCTCTGTAAGTTGGATCCTTCTTTGTCCCTCCAGCATAACCAGCAGTAACTAATGTCACGCCTTTTGCTCTCGAAAAAATCGGATCAAGACAGGCAAAACATCCCCCTCCAAAAATAGCATTTTTTGTTGTTTTTTCCATAATACGTTTAATCTACTTATTACAATCAGTCTTCAATACAAATGTTTTAAATAATATTTTTTCTAACACTAATCATCAACTCACTTATTAACCACAACAACCATGACTCTCAGTGGTTGGCAAATCAAGTATAACAAGTATCTTATTAAGACCAGTGTACATTTCCATTACTGTTAGTATTTCCAAAATATCCTCATCTGAATATTCAAATTTTCTCAAAGTCTCAAAATCAGCATCGGAGACCTCCTCGGGAGTCCTTGATGCTTTCACGCAAAACTTCAAAACAAAGTCAGTTTTTTCATCTTTTGACTCAGCTTCCATTAACTGACCAATCTCTTCTTCAGAAAACCCTTCACCAAGTAAAGTTTTCGTGTGAAATTTGACGCAATAGTGACAACCATTTTCATTTGAAACAGCAATAGCAATCGATTCTTTTAATTGGTAAGGCAAATTTCCTTCCATTGAAATTCGTTTCATTTTATTCCAAACAGTTTGTAGAATATGGGGTTGTAACCCAAGTGCACGAAAAACTACAGGAACTTCTCCACCCATTGTTACTTTTATTTCATCAAAAATCCTTTTGATCTCAGGATTATCCGATTTTTCATCTTGCAACTTCAACCTTGTCATATTATTTATATTTTAAAAAATTATTTATAAAATTTATAATTAACTCAATACCTTTTGTAGTCTAGGTTATTCTATGATAACTATTAGGAATGCTTTTAAATAGAATCGTATTTACTCACCACCAATTCATTGATGCTTTTATTATACCATCATTGCTATAGAAATTAAAATTATTTTGTTACGCAAAAAATAAAAAATAGCCCCGAAGGACTATTTCTCTCTATTTATTTTTGGATAACAAGCTTTAAGGACCTATCTACTTAGCTAGAGCTGAAACTGGAGATACTACTTGAGAAGAAATGAAGGCATACGCGCCATCCACTTCACTTGTTTCTGGTGTAATTCCAGGGAATCGATTTGTTTCCAAAACGTATGGTTCTTGAGTGTTTTTATCAATAATAATATCAGAACGAGACCAATCTAAATCTATCGCATCACTACAATCTAAAGCCATCTGCTTTATTTGTTGAGGAATTTCAGCTAGATCAATAAAAACTTCTTTTGCGCCATTACAAGCATTATTCCTAAACTCTCCCTCACATGGGTAACTTTTTTCACCAGATACAACAACTCCATTAGCAACCATTATGCCCCAATCATACTCATTAGCAATATGTCTCTGAAAAAGATAATTTTTATGCCCTGGAAGTTCTTTTATTTTCTCAAGAAGCTCTTTTTCTGTTGCTGCTATGATTGAATGCGTTCCACGTGATCCCTTAGTATCTTTTACGACTACTGGATACCCGCAGGTATTCTCAATTTGAACAAGATATTTCTCTACATTTTTATGCTTAATAAATAGCGTATCTGGACTAGTGATATTATTAAGAGCAAGTAGCATATGATCGGTTAGTTTTGATGTGCTCTTCTCAACTGGAGTATTTGGTATATCATTTTTATCCAAATACAATTGAACAGCATAAGCAATGTCTCGGGATACCCAAGAAGAACAAAGCCACACAAAAGAAAATTCTCGCAAATCAACACCATCGTAAAGAATTGTTACATCTCCTTTATTAAAAATAATTTCTAATTTATTAAACTGACCCTTAGTTAGGTCCACAGGAAAAGGAAATTTGTCTATTACTTTCTGCATGTTTCGCACTGAAGGTAATACTAGTAACTTGAAATGTTTTTTATTCATAAAAAAATCAATAATAATTAAGTAACCATGAAAAGACCAGGAGTGATTATTATTGATAAACTTTACAAGTTATCACAGAGGATCCAAAGATAGTTAAATAAGTATACATCAAACACCTATATAAGTCAAGGATTTTTAGATTAATTTAAATTTACACATCAAAAAAGAGGCTTTACGAAGCCTCGATTTATTTACATAGCACAGTGCACAAATGTAGATTTTTTTGTGAGAAGAGTTGTTTTTTGAGAAATAAAAAAAGAGCAGCGGTGCATTTGCACATGCTCTTATAAGTCTCACCACTCTGTTAAATGATAGTTTTTTCTTTTTTCAAGCTCAATAATAAGAAAAAACTTGCGTAAATTAAAAATAATAACGCATTAAACCAAATGCAGTCAACAGAGTATTTTTCGCTCTTTTTTTCTAGAATCTTCACAATGACAATTGCCGTAATTGAAGTTTGCAAGTGATTGAGTCCGAAACAAATAATCCCTATTCTAGATTTCAAAAAGGCATAACCGAGCAGAGAAATCAACATACTTCCCATACTTAGATAAAACCATAATTCATGACTCTGATTGCGAAAAATGTACAGCTCTCTAATGAGCTCTTCCATCCAATCTCTCCTTTTTTTGATCCATCTCTCGAAAATTCTCTTTTGAAATACAATTATCTTTAACAGTCCAATATATCATTTTTTGATCAATTTGTCAATACTAGATTATGAAAATACTCAAAAATCCCTTTGCTTAAGGATTTTTGATGAGTTTGAATTGTTGATGAATTTGTTAGTTACCTTTGTCTTTCCGGAAATTCAATCGCTTCCTTTTCGTCTTTTTCGATGAATATTTCGACTGCTTTTTTGGCTTTTTAGAATAAAAACTGCATTACGTCCACCCACCCCAATTTTTGCACTAAAAAACGGCTCTATAAAGCCGTTTCTTAGGATTTTGCGGGAGCGAAGGGATTCGAACCCTCGACCTATTGCGTGACAGGCAATCGCTCTAACCAGCTGAGCTACGCCCCCATTTTCAGTAAACTATTCAATTTTCTAACTTACTTTGTACCAGGAGTGAGAGTTGAACTCACGACCTCGGGCTTATGAGTCCCGCGCTCTAACCAACTGAGCTACCCTGGCAAACTTGCCTAGGAGTAAATCAAACTCACTCCCTGATTCAAATGTGTTGCGGGGGCAGGATTTGAACCTGCGACCTTGTGGTTATGAGCCACACGAGCTGCCAGACTGCTCCACCCCGCTATGTGAATTTGATTCTCAAAATATTTTAAACCAAACTATACTCTATTATAGCTAAAAATTATTTTTTGTCAATAGCCGACCTATTGGATATTTTCCATCATTCCATACATCGGCTGCAGCATTGACACAGCAAAGAATCCAACCGCAAGACCCATAACTACCATCAAAACTGGTTCGATGATGGATGACATATTTTTTGTTACCTGATTCACTTCTTCTTCGTAAAATTCAGCAAGTTTCATAAACATCGCTTCAGATTTACCTGTTTCTTCTCCAACTTCTGACATCTGAGCAACAAGTGGAGGATATAATCTCTTATCCTCGTTTATGATCTGGCTCAATGAGATACCCTTTTGAATTCTCTTCACGGCTTCTTTTATGCTTTTTTTGTAGTAATAATTTGAAAGAGTGTTTGAAATTATCTCCAAAGCATCGATAGCAGAAATTCCACTTTTCAGAAGAGAGCTATAGATTCTAGAAAATCTTGCACAATTTATCTTCACCACTATTGTCCTGATTCCAGGAGTATTTATCAAAAAGAAGCTTATCATTTTCTTTCCAGTCTCAGTTTTTGCAAAAATCTTAAAACCTAGTACAGAAACAACCACAAAAATAGCAATTAAAATGAAGTGGTTTCTTAAAAAATCACTTAAACCAACAATAACCTGCGTGCTTTTTGGCAAAGAAACATCCATATCAGCAAAAACACTTGTGATTTTTGGAAGGATGTATGTAAGCATTAAAATAGCCACACCAGTCATTGCCACCAAAATCACGGCGGGATACATCATCGCACCCTTTACTTTACTCCTCAGTGCACTTTCTTTTTCCAGCTGCATTGATGTGATTAGCAACACTTCCTCAAGATTACCTCCAACTTCACCCACTCTCACCATATTCACAAACAAATCATCAAAAGCAATTGAATGCTCTGCCATACTTTCACTCAAACTCTTTCCGGTCTTTACATCCTCAAACATCTTCATAAGGATCTCCTTAAAAGCCTTACTTTTTACCTGCACAGCAAGATTCTCCAATGATCTCGTAACGCTAAGACCAGAAGAAATCATCACACTTAGATTTCTCGCAAAAACCATTTTTTCTTTCAAAGGTATTGATGTCAGATTTATATTCAAGCCAATCTTAGATTTTTTCACCTCTTTCTCTTCAATATTTTTTATTGATGTAACCAAAAAACCCTCAGCTTTAATCTGCTGAGCTGCAGAATGCTCATCTTTAGCTACAATTTCCCCTCCTTTAGTCTTTCCATCGTAACTCCTCGCTGTATAGATAAACTTAGCCATAAAAAACTTTCCCCTTATTTAACCCAATAAACAATCTTAACTTCACATATCCTATTCTTTTGTTACCCTCAATACTTCCTCAATAGAAGTTTGTCCCTGGGCCGCCTTCAAAAAACCATCCTCAACCATAGTCGCCATTCCATTTTCCTTTGCTACTTTCTCAATCTCCTCAGTGGGTGCAGCTTGAGAAACAAGTTTTTTTACATTATCATCCATTTCTAAGACCTCATAAATTCCAAGTCGACCCTTATAGCCCTCATCATTGCAACGATCGCAACCTTTGGCTTTGTAGAATACTATATCAGACCAACTACTTATTTTTTTTGCACCACTATTTATTTCATCTGAAGCCTTAAAGAATTCTAAAATTTCTTCAATATTATAGTTATCACCCAATGAAGCTATTTCTTTTTTATTCAAAGAATACTCTTCCCTACACTCAGGACAAAGCCTCCTTGCTAAACGTTGCGCAATAATAACATTAGCTGTAGATGCTATCAAGAAAGGCTCTGCTCCCATATCCAGAAGACGTGGAGGAGTTGCAGAGGCACTGTTAGTATGAAGAGTAGATAGAACAAGATGACCTGTCATCGCCGCATGCATAGCGATTTCCATAGTTTCCTGATCACGAATCTCACCAACCATGATAATGTCTGGGTCCTGACGAAGAAGTGATCTTAGTGTTGCCGCAAAAGTAAGTCCGATTTTTGGCTTAATTTGAGTCTGATTCACTCTACTCATCCTATACTCAACTGGGTCTTCTGCGGTGCTAATATTAACTTCTGGTACATTTAAAATATCTAAAATCGTATATAGTGTAGTTGTTTTACCGGAACCTGTCGGACCCGTAACAAGTATCATTCCATTTGGTTTATGGATTTCTCTTTGAATAATTTCAAGTGGCCTAGATTGAAATCCCATCTTTTCCAAAGTAAGACCTTTTGATGACTCATCCAGAAGACGCATTACAACTTTTTCTCCATCAAAAATTGGCAGAATACTCACACGAAAAGATATCTTATATTCATCTTTTTCTATTTTAAACCTACCATCCTGAGGTAACCTATGTTCATCTAACTTTAAATTAGACAAAACCTTAATCCTTGCAATAATACCTGGCAAAACCTTCCTAGGTAAGGCCATAGCTTCATGCAAAATTCCATCTATCCTGTACCTAACTCTAACTTCTTTTTCATCAGGTTCAATATGAATATCACTAGCAGACTGTAAAATAGCGTGTTTTATTAATGTATCAACAACACGAACAACTGGCAGGTCTTCGGCTACTTTCTCCAAATCACCTTCTTTTTTCTCCTCTTTCTCTCCTTTTTTCACACTCTTAGCAATTTCCCCACTCAATCCCGTAGCATCTTTATCAATAATATCTCCAAATTCCGCTTTTAAACTTTTTTCATACTGCTTAATTACAGCTTTAATATTCTCAGTTGCAGCTAAGCTAGGCACAATCTTTAAGCCAGTTTTTTTCTTGATAAAATCAATGGTTTGCAAATCATCAGGATGAGTCATCGCTACCTTCAATTCCCCTCCTTCTTTTTCAAAGGCGATAATATTATGCTTCTTAGCAATCGGCTCTGGTATAATTTGCAATACAGAAGCGTCGATTGTTTTTCGTGACAAATCAACATAAGAAATACCCAAAATATAGGCTTGGAGCTTTGCTAGCTCAGCCTCTTCAAGAAGTCCCTTCTTTAAAAGAATTTCTCCCAACTCTTTATCACTATTTTCTGCTTGAACAAATCTTTTTTCCAGTTCAGAAGCATCTACTAATTTTGAATCTAACAGAAAATCTCTTAGTTGTTGATTCCCTACTCTCATATTCTAAAATTTTATTTTTATTTCTACCCTAAAACAGCGTGTATTTTAGCTGCAACTTCGCTTAACTTATAATCTCCTTTAACTAAGTAATTTGTAGCCCCTAAATCAAGAGCCTTTTGAATATCATCAATACTTGATAAATTAGTCAAAACCATTACAGGGATATCTTTTGTTTTTTTATTTGACTTGATTTCCTCCAATACCTCATACCCATTTCTTTTTGGAAGAATAATATCCAACAAAACTAAATCGGGCACCTCTTCTATAGCACCTTGCACTCCTGCATCACCATCAGAAGCTGACACAACTTCAAAACCCTCTTCTACTAGAAAATCCTTCATCGTATCTCTCAACTCAATATCATCTTCTACAATCAATATTTTTTTCTT
>JBHPHA010000006.1:0-43657 GCA_042569905.1 Patescibacteria group bacterium | reverse complement strand
AAGTTCATTTCCCACAACTCGACTCACATTCATCTCAAAAGAATTTTCTCTTTTTGCAATATTTTCTCCACTATCAAAAATATCAACAATTGATTCAATCGCTTCTTTTTGATATTCAAGATTTTTATCAAATTTAAATTTCATTTTATTTTAGTCTCTAATAATATTCATTAGTTAACTCCTACTTCCTTTATTTTCCGCAACCTATCCCTCCAATCCTCAGGAAATCCCATGTGTGAAATGTTTATCTTATGCTCATTTATTATTACCTCCATTCTATCGAGCCATTTGGAATCTGGATTGAATTTGCAGTTGATAATTTGCATTACAATCAAATAATTAAACAATCTATTTCCATTAGAATTATCAAATAAATTTCTATATAAGCCATGCTTCTGACTCAGTATAATAACCATCTCTCTATTCCATAACCTTGAGTGATGTGCACAAAAATTTCTTATTATCGAAAGTGCATGAAGCCAGTTAAAAACAAACTTCTTATTTAAACCATAAGTATCTGCAATAATCTTTTGGTTTTCCTTTTTAAGCATCCCATACACAACCACGCTTTGACCAAAAGTAAGAGCTTCGATAATCATCCATATTGGAGGATATTCTGGAGAACTATACTTTTCATAAAAATGCTTAATATAAGTCTCCTTGGAATCTCTTAATTTTTCCAACAATCCTACTATCCTATTATCGTGTTTCACTTTATTCTTAAAATAACAGCTATCTGCAATCCAGCAAGAATCCCCTGATGAAACAGACATTTCATATGCAAGTCTACACTTAAACGATTTTTCAATTCGCTCCAAAACATCAAGCAATAATAACCTCAACTTTTGATCAAAGATATAAATATTCAAAACATCATCAAACTCAACCCCCTTAATAAAAAAGTTATCTTTCTGAAAATGTTTAAAATATATTGATAAATGATAATAGCTTATATTTTTCAAATATCTTCTCATTTCATCCTCGTCATTAACAATCAATCCTCTTTTTTTAAGAATTTCAATTTGCTCATCAATTGTTTTCGGAGGTTTTTCGTATTTCATTTTTACTTTTGATTACTTGACAATTTTTTAATACGTTATACAATATAAGTATTAACACCTGTCACGCCTCTTAACAATGCGAAACCGACAGGTTTTTTTATTTACCTTTCAAATGTCCTGCGATTAGTTGGTATAGAGCTTTCTCTTTAACACCATTACTATCAATAACACTAAACAACTGACCCATTATCACACCTTCTCTTTTTAATACTAAGCCACAAGTTTCTATTTTATCTCCTACTTTCTTATGTCTTAAACTCGGATCTTTCATTATCACTAAATCAGAAATATATTCCTCACAATTATACATCCCTCTGTCACTGTTTTCAAGATTATCCCCAATAAACTCAATTTTTTCTAATAATTCACCCCTACTCTGAGATGACATATGCAATAAAATATCTAAAGCCAAATCAATAAGGAATTTCTTTTCATCATCATAACCATTCCCCTTTCCATTTAGGCTCTCCAGATCAAATTTATGCAATTTTAATATATCTTTCATATTAACCTCTTTGTGTCTTACCATTTCCAATAAAATATTTGCGACTAATAATGCTACATATTTCTTATCAGTATCATCCAAAGCACTATTCTCATCTCTTTTTGAAATTTTTATTTTAAGTGCAACACTATCCATGGCACTTCTAATGATTCTATCAAAATCAAAATAATGAACACCTACGCTAAAAAATTTATTAAAATATCCTTTCCAATCAGTATCTTTTCCATACTTATGATGAAAAATGCTTTTCAAGTTACCATAATCAGCCACAAGGATAATTTTATCAAAACCAAATTTATTCTCCTCTCCATTTTGTTCAAAAAATGCCGAAAAAACATTGAGAATTCTAAAAATATGCTCAGGATCCAGCCTGTCCAAATCATCTAAAATCAAAACGCTTTCCTTTTTACTTTCTTCACCGTTATTATCCTTATTTGCAATAATTGATATTTTTTCTTTTATTAGACCACTTAATTTATCAGCTTCTTTTGATTTTGCATTAACACTGTTCAAAAAATCTTCAACTACAAGCTTTTCATCCCCTTCAAATTTATCCTTAAATTCTGAAAATTTTTCCACCAATAAGTAAGCATCGTTCATTGACTTTCCTAATTTAGGAATATTTGAAAGCACCGTTTTTATAATATCTCCACGATTTTCGCTAGCCCAGACATGCACCAAATTTCTCAAATCAATAAAATCCTCTAATTTATTCGTTTTAAATATATCCTTATCTTTTTTCAATAACTCAATTAAGATATCGTATTTAATCAAATCCAAAATATCCTCATTACTGCTAATTTGATAATTAACAGGATATAAATGAACAACTTCATACTCTTCATTATGTTTTTCGAAAAATTTCTTCAGAAAATAAGTTTTACCCACACCAAATTTTCCAGAAAATAAAATTCTCTGATTACCCTCGATATTCAAATGTTTTTCAAAATCATTAAAAACAACATCGTCAATTGGAATCTCAATGACATCTTCTTTTTTTACTTCTTCGCTCTTGGTTACTTCTTTTTCTTTGTCCATAATTTTAAATCACCTTTAAATCAAATTCTCTTCCGATGTTTACTTTTATTGAGTCGTCTAAGGCAAAATCAAAACAAACGAAAATATCTTCTTTTTTCAAATTTAGCTCTCGAGCTTGATCTTGAGTTACTTTTTCTGAGAAAGTGATTGCGATTTTCTTTTCAATGCCTTCGTCATTTTTCTTACTTGAAAAATACACTTCTAAATCTCCAATTTTTTTCTTTTCAATTTCACTGTTGAGGTCAAATCCTTCCTTGAGAAGAATTTCAAAAACAACTGAATTCTCATCAAATCCATCAATCAAAGGTTTTTCGACGAACAATTTTGATTGCTCCAAAATTTCTTCTTTTGTGTTTTCCTTGCTCATTGTTTCCCATTGCCGATAATTTGATTTTTGAAGAACAAAAGATTTGAAACCTGTGTCCAAAGGTTTTTTCCTTTTCTCAATTTCTTCTTTTTTGTCTTTCAAAATCTTTTCTCCCGCTCTTCTGATTCTTTCTCTTGAAATTTGAGCAATGTTTTCAAATCCTGCTTTTTTGGCTTCTGATTTTTCATCAACCGTTTCTGGAATCTGAACCATGATGAATTTCCGATCCCCGCCATCCTCAGCATTCAAACCCATCACAGCATGAGCAGTTGTCCCAGAGCCTGCAAAGAAGTCTAGCACAATATCATTAGAATCTTTATTGACAACAAAATCAATCAATCTTAATAAAATACTGTGTGATTTTGGATTATCAAAAATACCACGAATATCAAACAAATTCTCAAGAATTTTTGTAGAACCTCTTCCATCCTCATAAATAACACTCCTCAAAGCATCTCTAACATCTTCCAATCTTTTCTTAGGCTTAATTAAAATGTTCTCTTTATCTCCAAATAAAATATTATTTTCTTTAATCATTCTCATCATCGTTTCCTGTGGAAAGCGAAAACCTTTTTCTGGTATTTTACAAACCTTTTTTGTTTTAGGATGCAGTACATCATAGAAGTAACCATCAAATTTCGTATTAGCGATATCAGCATCATGAAATACACCAGAGCTATCAACATTGTCATAATGAGAAGCTTTAGGTAACTTATTTTTATTTTTACGAATCCATTTCCTTAATTCTTTTTGAATTTTATCTAAATCTTCACCGTATAAATTTTTCAAGTGGTTAAATTGCTCTCGAATTAAGTTTGCCGCATCGCTTGGCCTTTCCCAATATCCTTGAATTTCTTTACTTTTTGCATAAGAAATAATATATTCATGCTCCGATTTTATTTGCGTCTTATTATTATCAGTAGCAGTTTTCAACACAATACAACCCACAAAATTCTCTTCTCCAAAAATTTCATCCATGATGAGTCGCAGGTTGGCAACTTCGTTGTCATCAATGGAAACAAAAATGACTCCATCTTCTTTCAAAAGATTGCGTGCCAGAAATAATCTTGGATACATCATCGTGAGCCAATCGCTGTGATATCTCCCTGCTGTTTCAGGATTGGTTGTGAGCTTCACCCCACTCTCACTTTGCCCTGTTTTTTCATAATAGTCCGAAATGTTTTCTTTGAAATTGTCTTTGTAGATGAAATCTTTTCCCGTGTTGTATGGCGGATCAATGTAAATCATTTTTATCTTCTCTCTGTAATGCTTTTGGAGTAGTTTCAATGATTCAAGATTATCCCCCTCAATGAAAAGATTCTGAGTATCATCCCAATTCTTGCTCTCATCCTCTTGAGGTGAAAGTGTCCCGGTAGATTTTTTTCGAATCGCCCTGAAAGCTTCATTTTTTCCTGCCCAACTCAAGCCAAATTTTTCCTCTCCCGCCAAAACTTCTTCGTCTTTGAAAAATTTCTTGAGAGCATCAAAATCAATCTCCCCGTCTTTCACGAATTACGGGAAAACACTCATCAATTTCAAAAGATTTTCATTTTCAACATTCTCTGAAGTTTTTGAAACCTTTTCTATTTCTTCTTTATTCATAATATTATAATAGTAATTTTGTAATTAAAAATGATACCTGAAAATTTTCAATCCTACCGCTCGCTATCCTTCTTTATCAACTCTAAGATATCCTCCCTCTTATAACGCCTATCTCGCCTCTCCCCAAACCGAACCGCAATCAAAATACCTTTCTTGTCCCATTGACGCAATGTGTTTGGATGACAATTCAGAACTTCCGAGACTTCTTTTAAAGTCAACAGCTCTGGCATCTCAGTGCCTTTTTTAGTATTATTCATATTGATTTTAAACTTAACATTTGCTAACATTATTGTACAATATAATTTGAACGCCCGCAATTTTACATAAAAAAATTATATTACAATTACTATGTCCAGAGAATATTCAGAAAAATCATTTTTAAGAGAAATTAACGACTACTCACTAATTGAAATTAAAGGGGTCAGGCACCTTTTTTATTCGCAAAAATAATTCTTTAGTTGCTTTTTTAAATACTTTCTTCCAGATCCACCTTTGAGAAATTTCTCTCTTCCAATTACATCGGACTTACTGAGATATGATTCATAATAAATCAACCTCCAATTCTTTTTCATTGAAGTTGTTCTGCAGCCATTTCCACTCTGATGATCTTTGACTCTGGTTTTCAAATCACTAGCATATCCAATATACCAAGATCCATCATTTTGACATTCTAGTAAGTAGACATAGTAAAATTTCATAGAAAAATCCTTAAAAATATATCTTTATTATAGCATAACACTTTGGTTTATATGTATACTTAGATGTCACGAAAAGAACGCAAAATTCGCTTCACTCATCGCGTTCCTCGTGACTGCGAAAAAATATCAAAAAAGTTATTCATTGAAAGATTTTCATGTATTTGGCTGTGCTGCGAGACGAAAAAAAGACTATCCTGAAAGGTAGTCTTTTTTGAGTTTTTCGCAGCTCGCTTGCCAGGACAGCTTTCGAACTTTTAAGTGGTTGAATAAGTTGGATATTGAAATAATTCCAAAACAAGTTGATCAGATTTTAAAATTAGCTTAATGCATATTGTTGGATTTAACTTACAAAACAGAAAGTGTCTTTCTCTTCATTATAACTTTCTTTATTTTAAAAAATATACCTAGCACATTTCCTTAAAAATCCTACGAGTTTTTTATAATGTATTCTAAATTTTTCATAAAAAACCCGCTCAATCGAACCAAAATGGTTTTTCGTTGAACGGGCTAGATTTCAGGTAATTACCGTATAGAGAATAAAACCTTCTCCACTTGTACAAAAATCAGGACTCCAGTCAGGATATTTTTCTCGTATTATCTCGATAATTCTATTGATAGTGCCGCCACATCTGCCTTTGACTGAAATATTTTTTAATCCAACCTTAGAAAGTGCTTCCTCAAGCTCATCCTCAAAAAAATCCTGATTTGATCCAATTATATCGAAAGCAATTTTATCAAAAAGAATCAAAAACTCTAATTCCTCTTGCCCTACACACGCTTTCGCCAGAGCGTCCATTGATTCCGTAAATTTTCTTTGCACGTTTAATTCAGTTACTTCACCGAACCCCCTTGACCATTTGTGGCAAATTGTAAATACAACTTTTGGTTTTAGCACAATATCCCTCCTCAGAACGATTTTTTAAGTGAAAGATTAATTTCTATTAACTATTTTACGATTAAACTATATAAGAACTAACGTAGGAAAGTATAACAAAAAACACTTTTATCAAGTCGGACACCACCAGCAATGCCGGTGACTTAACAAATAGGGTTCTGCCAAGCGAAACTGATCTGTTTTACCACCTTTTGTTAATTGTTAATTTTTTAATTCCTTTTCTGTTCTCTGAAACAAAAAAGTCAAATACTTTTTTAAGTTTACCTCTTAATCTTAATATTGAGAGTAAATTTGTTTTTTTACTATCTTTTCAATCAAAACGAATCACCATTTTATTTAAGCATATTTTAACCACTTGTCAATAGCGAACTCGAATACCACTCAGAGTAACAAAAAATAAGGCTTGCTTGAGCCTTATTTTAGGATGCTCGCTTACCAGGACAGCTTTCGAACTTTTGAGTGGTTAGAAAATTTAAACATTGAAATAATTCCAAAGCAAACAAGTCACTTTTTAAGACTAGGTTTAAATAGTAATTAATTTTCGAAATGTAAATTAGGGGAAAATGTGATTTTTCGGTTGAGAGGTTTTTGGTGAATTGAGAAAAATAAAAAAAAGCGCCATTATTTCTAACAACGCCCTTATATTCAAATTTAATCATCCTTGTCCAATTTTTCAAACCTATCAAGAAGAAATTTTTCTTCCGAATTTGCGTTCATATACATTAAGTGAATTACCAAGAATCCTATTTTCACCTAACTTACTTATCTAATGACAAGAGCTGCAAAGCTAATTTAGCTGCACCCCACCTTCCTGCTGTAGATTTATGGGTAGCACCAGCCTTCATCAAAACAGGAATATACTCACTCACAGATGAGACAGCAATGATAGGACCTTGGAAACAAGCTTTTATTTCTCCAATCAGATCCATTGTATTAGGATGACTTCCTGGGACACACGCATCCATAATAACCAAATCTATACTGTCTTTCTCCTTAAAGAATAACTCCCTTGCCTCTTCTTGATTTTTACCCCAGATTACCTCCACTTGACTACCTAAATAATCGGTAATTTCTTTGAAATTATGAAAATAATCTTCAACAATAAGAATTCTTTTTAACGGCGACATAGTAACACTCCTCTTCATGTAGCTTAAGATAGATGCAAAACTCTATCAAAAGAATAGCAAAAAAAAATAAAAAGTCAACCCCGAAACACAAAAAACGGCTTAAACTAGCCGTTTTTATGATGTTGCTCCGCGAGTAGGATTCGAACCTACGACCAATTGATTAACAGTCAACTGCTCTACCACTGAGCTATCGCGGAATGGACTTGCTACCTTTATTCAACATAGGGTAACAAGAACTATTATACACTACCTAAGAAAATAATCAAGTCTTTTTAACCTTCTAATGATCAATTTGTTCTTTTCCTGTAAATTGAGTAAACAACCCATCTGCTAAGTTTTCAGAAAATTTCTTTCCGATCTTATCCTCGCCTTCATACGTCCCCTGATCAGTATCAGCAACAAGCGCCGCATTCAGGTCACCTACAATCGCACTCATCATCTTTTCATCCTTCTTGAGCTCCTTCAAAAAAGTAGCCAATTCCTTCTTCGCATTATCCCTCTCGTGCTTCATTTTCCCCTCATAGAGAGCAGCTACTTTCATTTCAAGCTGTTTCTCCGCAGTATCAAATATCATCTTTGGGGTACCCTCTAGTCCCTTCTCTGAATTATATTGATATTTCTCTCTTCCAAGCTCAGTTCTCAGTGCTTCCGCAGCAGGATCTCCCTCTCTTGAACTAGTGACTGGAAACGTCGGTTCTTTCATATTTTTTTATATTTAAAAAATTATCAAACAAAACCAAGTATCTTTAAAACACATTACCATTCTTCATAATTATTCCCTACCTGATTCTGCATTATCCTTCTCCACCGTTATCTCATCAACCTTTTTCCTCCACACCTTCTTCTACTAAGTTTTTAGCTATTTCCTTTATTTCACTTTTCATCGTTTCCTCATCCTTAACATAAAACGCATCTGCCATTCTTCCAATATCCAAACCATCTAAAACGCCAGTATTCTTTCCCTTTTCCCAGTCATCAACAAGGTTAATCCTATCATTACCCTTAAACTTACCCCCAAAATGAGTATTAATATATTTAGTCACCGCTTTTTTGGCTAATTCCTCATATGCATTAACACCAAATCCTAACTCTTCTGAGCTACCTATCACATAATTATACACCCTCGTAGCCAAAGTACTTCTAAAAGACTTAAAAAAATCCAACTTACTTTCTGCTGACTCAAATCTTTTCTCCATATCACTAATCTCCGCCTCTGTTCTTGCATCTTGATCACTCTCTGTTAGATTAGTCATCATTGGAACCTCTTTCGCATCATTTAGACTAGCTTCTTCTTTTGGGCTCTCCACGATCTCAGCACCTTCAACTGCCCCCTCCCTTGATCCATTCTCCTCATCTACCAACATTTTCTGCACCACCTCATACGCGTTATCAGCAATCTTAATTGATAGGGCTAAATCATTGAGCGCATCAACCTTTCTCCCTGGCTGCATTTCTTTCATCAAATTACTTTTAATTAGTTGTTCGGTACTAGGATGTCCCATAATCTTAATTACTCTATCTCTCTCATCAGCATTAAGATCCTTTAGGGCGATTTTGTCATAAACACCAGCCTTCACTGTAGCAACACGTCTCTCTTGATCATTTTTAAGTAATCCTTCTATTTTTTTCGAAAACTCATCAGCTATCTCAGGAGCTAATTCTCGAGGGCTTGAATCAGATTTAGAAAATGCATCATTCCAATTCGAAACCTGCTCGGACATATATCCAAAGTTTTTAAGAATTTTAGACAAAACAATTTTAGCTCGCTCTTTCCCAGCAGCATTACTAAGAAAATCCTTATTATTCTCCGCAACCTTACGCATAGCACTATTGTAGATATTCTGGTGCTCACCACCAAGTTTCTCCAGGGACTCAAACTCTGGAAACTTTCTTTTTTCTTTTTTCTCAACTCCAGTTTCTGGTTTTTCTGAAGTTTTTAGAATCTCCATGTTTTTATTTTTATTTTTTTTAATTATCCCTTAATTTCAGATAATCTTTTGAGTTCATCATCACCTTCAATAATCTCGACAGCTTTCTTAGCTAGTCCCGCAGCTAGATCAAGTTCATTCACATCTTCGCCTCCAGTCACCGTTTCAAAAAAACTATCCAATTCATCCTGATTGGAAAACAGTTTTTCATCCAATTGATGACTAACCCATTGTCTTGTCTTATCATCCGCTATCCTCTTTTCAATTAGGACTTCAAACATCTCTTTAGCACCGGAAACTACCAACTCAAAATCAGGTCCCTTCTCTTGCTCAACACTATTCTCGACAGACACATCCTCTTTCTCGATATTTTGCTCACTAGCCGCTTCTTTTACTTCAACGCTCTTATCAACATCCATCACTTCATCAACCAAATCATCTAGTCTCTCCAGTTGCTCTAGGTGCGCAGAAAATTCAGGCTCTACTTTTTTATAAATCTTCTTAGTAAGCTCATCAATCACCATGTCTCTCTCTGAAACTTTACTATACTTAATAATATTCTTAAACTCCAACAAGCTTCTATTAATAGCTTCATTAATAAACTTCAATAATTGCTCATTTTCTGGATCATCAAATTTACCACTGACTTTCTCAGCGACATTCTCCATGATAACATTATTAGCTTTCTCGAGATCCCTTCCGCTTCCAGCATTAAAAACAGTCTTAGAAACATATTCTAATAACTCAGAAGAAAGTTTATTTACAGCTTCATTTTCTATATCAACTACATCCATATCACCCATCAAACTCTCCTCCCAATCCTTTGTTTTTACCTGCATGTCAGAAGGATTGTTTAAGAAATTTTCCAATGCAACGCTTATCGCATCTCTATTGTTTTCAATCTGGGTTTTCCCAAATCTAAGTAGAAGATCGTTTTCCATCTTATTCTTACCTCCATCCACTATTCTTCGTAAAGGACTTGGCATTTTTTCAACTGACTCGAATTGATGAAACTTATGCTCAGCAATATCCCCTACTATTTCCAGCTCTTCTTCTTTAGCAGAACTATTCTTTTCTTGATTATCACTTTTTGAAAATCCAAAAAACTCACCGAATTTCATATTTTATATTTTTTTTATTTTTATTACCTATCCCTATTATACCTAATAATCTTTAAGTTTCCTAACACCCTTATGTTCTCTGATTTTCTCCAAAGCCTTAGCTTCAATTTGCCTAATACGCTCACGGGTAACACCAAATTCTTGTCCAACCTCTTCCAGTGTATGAGTCACTCCGTCTTCTAGACCGAAACGAATTTTCAGAATCTTTTGCTCCCTTGGAGTTAGGTCTTCTAAAACTTCTATTACATGATTTTTCAATAATTTCCTAGACGCCATTTGATTCGGCATAATTGTTTCAGTGTCTTCGATAAAGTCTCCCAAAACACTATTATCATCACTATCTCCAACAGAGGTCTCAAGTGAAACTGTTTCCTGTGAAATCTTTTGAATATGACGCACCTTTTCAACATCTAAATCCATCTCAGCAGCAACCTCTTCTGGTAATGGTTCTCTTCCCAACTCCTGCACCAATCTTCTGGTAATTTGAGTATACTTGTTAATAGTCTCAACCATATGAACAGGAATACGGATAGTACGTGATTGATCAGCTAGTGCTCTTGTGATTGCCTGACGAATCCACCAAGTTGCATATGTTGAAAACTTATATCCTCTCTTATAGTCAAATTTCTCCACAGCTCTAAAAAGACCAATATTACCCTCTTGAATCAAATCCAAAAGAGAAAGATTAGCTGATCTTCCAACGTATTTTTTAGCAATACTAACAACCAATCGAAGATTAGCTTCAGTTAACTTTTGCTTAGCAACCAAGTCACCTTCAGCGATTCTCTTCGCCAATTTAACCTCCTCATCACCCTTCAAAAGAGGCACTTTACCAATTTCTCTCAAATACATTTGGACAGAATCTCCATGCACAATCTCAGCCTTCTGCTGTGCAGCCAAATCTTTTTTAGTTACTTTCGCCACTCTCTTCCTTTTCTCCTTTTTCACTTTCTTTACTTTTACTTTTCCTTTTTCTTTTCCCTTCCCTTTCTTTGCTTTTTCGTGTTGCTCAGCAACCTTATTAGTTTCAAGCTTAATGATCTCATCAGAACTAATAATCTTAACCCCGTTAATCTCTAACTTCTCATAAAGCTCCTCAAGTTCTTCAAGATTCTTTTCAACATCTGGAATGATGTGAATAATCTCATCCTCTGTAACAAAACCTCTTTGCCTTCCTCTTGTAATTATCTCTTTTATGATAGCGCTTTCATTCTCTATCACTTTTTTATCCTCAGTCACTTTTTTAGTAACTTTCTTTGTTGTGCCTTTTTTATTGCTCGATAAAGAAACCTTCTTATTTGAAGCCCTCTTAGTTTTTTTATTATCTACTTTTTTTATAGCTTTCTTCTTGCTTGCAGTAGATTTTTTTTTCATTATCTTCTTATCTTTAGGCATTTAATTAGATATGTAAATTCTTATATTAATATTAAAACATGAAAATCGCAATTCTATACCAAAAAACACAGGAAATCCTTATTTTTCCTACTAATCATTTGGTATTTCCACTAATTGCTGTGTCAATTTCACAATAGCCTCTTTGTCTCCCGCCATTTCAGCATCCTTAATTGCTATTGTAATAGACTCTCTTTGATTTCTTCTTAATTCCTTTTCTAGTTCCATCAAATATTCCTCCAAAATACCCCAATTCTCAGCATCATTATCGATATCTTCATTTCGATACTGCTGATTATCAAAGTATAGCTTTCTCAGGTACTCACCATTCTCAACCTTATCTAATATTTTTTCAAACTGGAATCCAGAACTTTCTCCACTATCTAAAATCACACTTTTTACACTACCATCTTTTAGATAATTATTCAACTCCATTTTTTTCTCACTCACAGCTTTTTTCCAAACTTCTGGATTAGAAATAATTATTCCAACTATTTTCTCCTTAATTATATCAACTCTTCTTGGATTTCCTATTGAACTAACTTGCACATCATCCTCCTGAAATTCTTCATTTCTTGAATAATTTTGAGTCTTTCCGAGAGAGTCGATAATAATGCTTTCTCCAATCTCCAAAGATTCTGCTAAACGCTTTGCCCAATAATGTTTCTCTATATCATTTGAAAAATTACTTATGATACTTAAGATTTCACTAGCAATGATTTTTTTATGAGAGACATCTCTTCTATTATACTTTTTCAATGTTTTTTTAAAGAAATACTCCATAGCTGGAACCGAGTCATCTACTGCTTTCAAAAATTTATCCTTATTATCTTTTACCAAGTCAGCAGCATCTTTACCATCCTCAATACTCACAATTGAAACATTTAAGTCTTTTTGAAAAGCCAGCTCAGCACTTCTAAGTGCTGCCTTCTGCCCAGCATCATCCATGTCAAAAAACATTTTAATATTCTTAGTATATCTTTTCAAAATATCCAATTGCTCGCTTGTAAGAGCTGTTCCAGAAACAGCTACCACATTATTAATTCCAGATTGAGCTGAAGCAATAACATCCATATTCCCCTCAACCAAAAGAACATAATCACTTTCTTTGATAAACCTTTTTGCCTTATCAATTCCATAAAGAGCCGTGCTTTTGTGATAAGCTTGAGTCTCGGGAGTATTAATATATTTTGCCTGATCATCTTCCCCAGGAAGAGCTCTTGATGTAAACCCAACTACTCTACCCATTGCATCAGAAATAGGGAACATTATTCTTTTTCTAAATCTATCATAAGAATTAGTCTTATAACCAGTTCCTTGAGAAGATTGATTCTTTTCAACTAAGAGGCCTGAATTCAAAATATCACTCACCTCATACCCTCTTTGAATTAAAAACTCTTGAATATTATTCCAACCATCTGGGGCAAATCCGAGATTAAATAACTTCATTGTCTCGTCATTTAATCCTCTTTCCTTCAAATATCCCAATGGAATATCTTTTCCTGATCCTTCCCAAAGCTGCTTCTCATAGAATCTTGAAGCTAGACTCAACATATCAAAAATCTTATTCTTATCATTTGAAGATTCTCCATTCTCACCAGGTGCACTTATCGACAACTCAACCCCAGCTTTTTCTGCCAGAATCTTCAAAGCCTCTCGAAATTCCAAACCCTCCATATCCATCAGAAAAGTAAAAATGTCTCCACCCTTACCGCAACCAAAACAATGCCACATTTGTTTTTCCTCACTAGCCATAAAAGAGGCTGTTTTTTCATTATGAAAAGGACAGGGAGCTTTCCAGTTATTCCCAGCCTTTTCTAATCGAAGATATTCACCTAAGAAATCAACTATATTTATTTTACTTTTTACCTCCTCTACATCTGACATAAGCTTAGTAATCAGTAATTAGATTTTATTTTAAAAACCCTATTTTCTCAACTTTATATGAACCTCTCTAAGCTGACTCTCATCAACTTCACTTGGGCTATCCATCATCAAGTCTCGTCCTGTTCCATCCTTAGGGAAAGCATATACATCGCGAATCGAATCAAAGTCATTAAGTGCCATAAAAATCCTATCTATTCCAGGAGCATTTCCACCATGTGGAGGAGCACCGAATTTAAAAGCATTAATCATCGCTCCAAATTTCTCATCAACTTCTTCCTTTTTATAACCAGCAATTTCAAATGCTTTATACATAATCTCAGGATTATGATTTCTAATCGCTCCACTTGAAACCTCAAAACCATTTAAAATCAAGTCGTACTGATATCCTAAGATATCCAAAGGATTTTCCTCCTCTAAAGATTTCATCCCTCCTTGTGGCATTGAAAAAGGATTATGAGAAAAATCAATTCTACCCTCTTCTATTTCTGAATAATCATACATTGGAAAATCAACAATCCAACACCAAGCAGCTTTCTTATTATCCTTAAGTCCCAGTCTACTACCGCATTCATTTCTAACAGCTCCTAAACTATCACAAACTGTCTTCCACTTATCAGCTCCAAAAAAGATCATATCACCTTCTTTAGCCTCAACCTTTTCAACAATTTTTCCAGCCAAGTCATCTCCCAAAAATTTCACGATTGGAGATTGAAGCTCATTGTCTTCTTTAACAATAATATACGCTAGACCTTTTGCGCCTTTTTCAATTGCAATATTTGTCAGCTCATCAATTTCTTTTCTTGAAAATTTTGCACCACCGTCAACTTTCAGTGCGTGAATAACCCCACCATCTTTTGCTACATTTGCAAAAACACCAAAGCCACAACCTTCCACCATCTCAGTAACTGGCTCAATTTCCAATCCAAAGCGAAGATCTGGTTTATCAATTCCATACTTATTCATCGCCTCTTTCCAAGGAATTCTTTTCATCCTATTTTCATCATTCAATCCAATGATTTCTTTTTCTGAAAATTCTTTAGTAAGATCAAGCATAAGAGGTTCTGTCACATCAAAAACATCTTCCTGTTCAACAAAACTCATCTCCATATCCAACTGATAAAATTCGCCATAATGCCTATCCATTCTCGGGTCTTCATCACGAAAACAAGGCGCGATTTGGAAATATTTATCCATTCCTCCAACCATCAAAAGTTGCTTGAACTGTTGAGGTGCTTGCGGAAGAGCATAGAATTTTCCTGGATGCATACGAGAAGGAACCAAAAAATCACGCGCTCCTTCTGGAGAAGAATTCGCTAAAATAGGGGTTTGCACTTCCGTAAAGTCATTCTTATGAAAATAATCCCTAATATATGAAATGAATTTATCTTTTTTTACTAAAATATTTTGAAGTTCTGGTCGTCTCAAATCAACAAAGCGATACTTCAGTCTAAGGTTCTCATTTGCTTCACCACTTTTTTCTTGATCCAACTCAAAAGGAGGAGTTTCTGATTTATTTAAAATCTCTAATTCTTCAACCTCAAGCTCGATTGATCCTGTATCAATTTTAGAATTAATCATATCATTCGGACGAGCAGCTATTTTTCCAGTCACCTTCACAACCCACTCACTTCTAAGCTTGTCAGCCTCATCTAAAGTCTCATTATTAATTTCTGGATTAAACTTAATCTGAGTCAATCCATAACGATCTCTAAGGTCAATAAAAATAATCCCCCCATGATCCCTTCTTCTGTGAACCCATCCAGTCAAAGTCACTTCCTCTCCAACATTTGAATCACGCAATTCACCACAAGTATGTGTTCTTATCATATATATAAACTCTAATTTAAAATCTAATTAACAGACGCAAAAACATCCGAAGTTACATCTTACTCCTTTCCCTTATCTTAGTCAAATTCCCGCTTTTTTGCAAGCTTCATATTTCCTATTTTTTCCCCAAGATCAAATCAATAAAAAATTGAGTAGTGGGTAAAAAATCATAATCAATCAATTCCTCTTTCTTTACCCATTTTAAATCGTAAATCTTTGGATCACTCAAGTGGGTTTCTCCACTTACATATCTACAGTGATGACAAAAAACGACCACATGCAAATCAAAAAGCTTATGATCCCAAACCCTGGAAATACTTTTTGAAAGCATATCGCCAACTTTGACATTTAAGCCAGATTCCTCAAAAACCTCACGCTTCAATGTATCTTCAATACTTTCTCCAAATTCATTAGTTCCGCCCAATAAATCCCATTTCAAATGAGCCTCAGGAACATCCGGATCATTTCTTTGACTAAGCAGAAACTCTCCCTTATTATTCTCTACTAAGCCCAAAACAATTAGTTTTTTCTTTTTCATTTTTTTATTACAAAATTACTCACACCAACCGTGTTCATCGTAGAATATATTATTTTTAATGTTTTCTAGTGCTTTTTTGATGTAGGGGATTATGTTTTCTGGGATTTCATCTAGATGAAACCAGGACAGGTCATCACATTTGTGTGATTCTTTGTTTTCAATTTCCCCTTCCCATTTTTCAGCCACAAAAAAAGAATCTATTCTTTGACTATCCTTCTCTGTACCCGAGTCTCTATGCATCATACAACCAACTTTCAAATGGCGCGGATCCAAATCAACCCCAGCTTCTTCCTTCGCCTCACGAATAACACATTGAGTAAAACTTTCCCCAGACTCAACATGTCCCGCAACCAAGCTATATTTCCCATCTTCATATCCAGTGTTAAATCGCCTCAACAACAAAACCTTTTCGTCCTTCTTCAAAACCAAATACGACGCTGGAATTATTTTATGTTTTTCTTTTTTCATAATTTTCTATTTATTTACCTCATATCAATATCCCCAATTCACATCACCCCATCATGTCATCTCGAGCGAAGCGAAACGAGGAACGAGTGAAGTGAAGTCGAGAGATCTCACCCTCACAACAAATCCAATTACACTACCTTCCACTACAAGACTCTCATTACTTGAAAACTTAATCATTGAAAATTCATCTTCTAATCTTACATCCCAAATCATGTCATTCCGGAAAACATACTTTTCAAATTGAGGTACGAAATTTAGAAAAATAGTTTATCCGGAATCTATCCTTTCTCAATTGCAGTAATATACTAATAACTAAATCTTAATTAAATATGTATTCCAAACAAGTTACTTTCCAGATCAGCAAACATTAATTAGAAACCTCATCTCTCCATTCTTTTAACTCATCAAATATTTCATCATCGAAATCTTCTGGCAAATTATCTAAAATCAAATTGGCATTTTTCACACAGTGACCTTGAAGTTGATCTTGATTATCCTCCATAAAATACCATTTAAAACTGTCCATGAGATCAGCAGCCTTAATAATCAACGCATTTTGTCCATTCTCCACGCATCGCCTGATGAGCTCTTTATTCTTTTCATCTCCACTCTCAATCGAATCATCTTTCGTACTTGCAAGAATCAGTCTCAAAACTTCATCTCCGAATTCGTCTCTCACCATTTCCTCAGTCACCTCTGACCATTCAATGACATCATGCAATACACCTGCCAAAACAACGTCCTCAGAATAACCACTTTCATACAAATAGACCCCAACTCTAATATCATGAAACATCACAGGCTTCCTACTTGTCTCATCAGAAACCGGCATATGTTCCGCAAGCATACGCACAGCCTTCTCAAATTTCACATTCAAAGATTTTTTCATATTTTTTATACTTAACATTTTAACACTATTTATCTTATTATACTTCGCAAATTGAACGAATAACCGACGGGAGAGTTAATATATCTTTCAGCTCAACAACACCATCTGGTTCGACATCATTGATAACATTTTTACCATCAGTCAACGGGTTTTTTACCAAAATTGCCTTAAGTCCAGCTTTCTTCGGAGTTACCACGTCTTGCAAATAATTATCCCCGATCATCAAACACTCTTCTGAATTACTACTAGTCTCCTGCAAACATATTTCAAAAAATCTTTGACTAGTCTTTCTATAGCCAATATCCGAAGAGAAAATAAAATGTGAAAAATACTGATCTATACCAAGCTTTTTCAACTCATTCCGAGTAGAAAAAGATTGCGCATAGCTAGCCGTAGATAGGATATATTTTTTAGATAGCTCATGCAACATATCTTTCACCCCAGGATAAAGCCCTAAGTCAGAAACATACACCTGCCTAAACTCCCAAATTAAATCAAGCAATTCATCCCTACCAATCTTAATATCATAATTCAAAAATACAGCATTAACAGAATTATATATACTATGATGCCTCAATTTCTTTTCAGAATCACCAACTTCCTCATAGTATTTTTCATTTTCTCCTTCAACCATTTTCTTAAATTGCAGGGCATCAACGGAAATTCCTTGCCTATTTAAGTACTCTGAAAAAACACCCCAGGCTTCTTCATTTCCGCTATCATCAATAGATATTAGTGTTTGGTATACATCAAAAAATATTACCTTTGGTTTCATATATTTTAAATTTATTTTACCCAATTTATTCTTACTCTAATTCTATATCAAAAATACTCAATAAAGAAACTGCCTCAGGGATTGAGAATTTTGTTTTTTTGAGAGTGTTTTGATGTGGGTCTATATTATAGTTCACTGCACCTTTGAATGATGCAAATCTCAGATCAGTTTTATGAAAAAGACTCCCTTCCAAATTTGAATTCTCAAAGCTAACTCTTGAAAGATTTGTACCCATAAAATCACAATCCAAAACCTCACAATTCACAAACTCTCTTCTTCTCAAATCCAGTTCCGAAAAAGAACACATCCTAACCAAGCATTCTTCAAAACTCAAATCAAAAACAAATCTATTACATTTCGTAAAATTCAATCCCAAAATCTTACATTCTTTGAAAGTCACATTCAGAAATCGAACATCTTCCAAATTCATATTCGACAAATTACACTCATCAAAAACACATCTTTCAAAAGTGGAATTTTCAAATGACATTCCCGTAAAATCAACTCCTCTGAATTTCTTTGAAACAAACTCCTTGTTTTTATACTCCATCTTATTTTAAAATTATTCTTAAAAAATGTATCTTTAAATGTACATTTAAAGATACATTTTTAAACATTTTCAAATCTCTTATTTAAAGCTTTGATTTTTTTCTCAAGCGCATCCTCGACATCAACCTTCATTACTTTTGCAAGAAGTAAAGTTGTAATCAAAACATCTGCCACTTCACCAGAAACACTTTCTATTGAATGCTTCTCTATTTTATCATCTCTTTGCATTGAATTGAAGGACAATACTTCGTCAGCCAATTCTCCCACCTCTTCAGAAAGTTTCACCATTCGAGCCAAAGCTCTTTTTTCTTCATCAAGATAGTTGTCATGCGTTTTTCTCAATCTCTCATCTTGAACATCAATAAACTCTAATATTTTTTTCATAATTTTATATTTAAACTTATTTACACTAAATTTCTCTTCAGTAATTTACTTAATATTTATTTTGTAACAAAATTAACACTAATCCTATAATCTTATCCTTATCTTTCGGGTCACTTTCAGCTACCAAGATAGTCAGAGCTGTCAGAGCTTCTGGAGTGATTCCAGTTCGAAGTACACCAGACATCCTTAGGAACCAAACAAACGCAAATGCACCACTTCGCTTGTTTCCGTCTGCAAAAGGACGGTCTTTTACAATAGCATACAGGAGATGCGCCGCTTTATGTTCGACTGTAGCATATAATTCCCCTTTTTGAAAAGACTGAAAAATATCATCAACAATCCCAGCCACTGACCCTTTGTATCTCTCTTGACCAAACAAAACCGTTGCCTGATCTTTTTTAACTAATTCCTGTCTAAAATCGCTCAGGGCATTCACAAGCTCATTAGCAGTAAACATCACACTTCTTTTGGTCACACCCTCACCAGGAAGCTTTTCTGAGTCATAAGCACCAAGTGAAAGCCATGCCAAAGCAAATGAATTCACAAGATCGAGAACTTCCGAGCTCTCAAGCACACCACCTTTCGGCAAAACCGCTCTTATCCCAGAAATTGCTACTAGAAACTTTTCATAATTTTCGCCAACTCTTTTTCTGCTTACAGTGTAACCATTAACAATGTGCTTTCTTAAAACTTTTGTAGCCCATTTCCTAAACAAAATCGCCTTCGATGAATTAACTCTATACCCAACAGATAATATCATATCAAGTGAATATATTTTTACTGGTTTATCCGAATTAGCAATGTGTATTTTTTGCACATTGCTTTCTTGATCAACTTCGCCATCTTGAAATATATTTCCAATATGCCTAGTAACGACCGTTCTGTCAATTTCAAAAACATTAGCTATTTGTTGTTGCGTTCCCCAAATAGTCTCTCCCTCAAGATCACCTCGAAATTCAATCTTTCCGCTTTTTGATTGATATATTAAATTGTTTTTCATATTTTTATTTTTCATATTTTTAAAAGCTATTTTATACTCAAGAAAATATCACCATATAGTGATATTATATCACTAAAATAAATTGGGTGCAAAATAAAAAAACAGCCGTCTACTGACTGCTGTTTTTAAATCTTGCTCTAGACATTAAAACTAATTCTAGACAAAAAACTTCAAATACACTTCACGAAGAAACTTTGCATCGTCCAACGCATTATGTTGATTATATTTCTGAGAATCCACTCCTAATTTCTTTAAGAATTCATAATCTCTCCCTCGAGATGAAATACTATCCGGACTCACTCCATGCGCAAATAGAATTGAAGAAAAATCGACTGGTATCCAGTAAAATATTTCCTGAAAATTCTCAGTTCCTATTAACTTACACAGATACACTACATCGAAATTATCCACATAAGCAACAACTCTCGGGCGCTGCTTGCCAACAAATTCCCTTATCCTATCAATCACATCTTCCCTTTTAATCTTATCTTGATTTAGACTAGGAAAAACATTTTCCTTCACCCATTCATCTACCTCCCCATCATACTCCAATTCCAAATATAACTCTTCCCCATTCATCTTCACCAAACCAATAGAAAGAATCTCCCCCTTATTTGGATCCAGACTCGTAAACTCAGTATCCAGAAAGATTAAATTTTCCGAAAAAGCTTTTTTCATATATTTAAATTATTTAATTACTCTTATTCTTTTATTATATCACAATCACCATAGATTCGTTGACAAAAATCACCTACTGATATAACATAGAATCAAATGCTGCTCTGATTATTAGTAACGCTGATAGTCATTGAGCGGCGCAGGTGTTGCAACTCACGAGTTGTAACTGTCCAGGGTCATTCGGGAACTTATTCTCGAATGGCCTTTTTATTTTTATTACTTAATTCTTTTTATACCTTCATCATATCTTCATCATATCTTCATTAGAAACATCATTTGACTTCCCAGAACAATAACTATATACTAACACTCAAAGAATTACACATAGCTACTTAACAAATTATTATTCATAAAAAGAGGCTTTTAATGAAGATAAAAAAGGGACACAAAAGAATCGTCATTTTTTTTAAAAATTTTGTCATCAAGATAGCTATAATACACTTCATTAGCGCTATTAAAAACACGATCTATCTAGTTAATCGCGGAATTTTCTGGAGAATGTTCATTAGATTTAATTATAGATACTCCGCAAGTATTCGAGGTAATCTATTTGCAGGTCCGATGGAAAACTTAAATGAACGATTGCTTTTCAAAAAAACAAAATCGTCACTTCTGGTTCCAACCTATTTCTCATTTCTCGGAATCGTCAATGTCCAAAAACGAGTCAAATCACTAAACATTAATTCTTTTGAATTTCGGAGCCAAATGTGCAAATTGACTAACGATGAAGCTTATGCAGATAAGCACCATTTTTTCTTCTCTGAAAATTTCTCTAAATCAGAAGAAGGATATCTGCAAATGATAGATTACGGGAATTATAAATGTAACAATGTCATTATAAAATACGGAGAAAAAATTCAAAAAGAATTTGATTTCTCATTTAAAAGAAAATAAACTCTAACTCAAAACAAGCAATAAACATATTGCTTGTTTTTTAATATTCAAGTAGCAATTAATATGACTACTTAATCGGCAATTCAATCCAGAAAGTACTTCCCTCACCTTCAATACTTTCAAATCCTATTTTTCCACCATGCTCTTCCACAATAGCCTTAGTAATATACAAGCCAACTCCACACCAAAATCATCCATTAATGCTTGCAACATTCTATATTTCTCTGAAAAATAAAAAACCACTACTGATTATTTTCAGCAGCGGCTTAACACCGTATCTTATTTATTGTTTTTATTTCAGCAATTCGGGAGAGATCATTTCGTATTCCGTACGAGGCCACCTCACTCTATACTGACCATTTGCCAGTTTATGTATAAAAGAATTAGGACGATTATCGAGAGACCACTTCGCATTTTTCTTAGTATTTGGATGATCAGTAGATTTTTCCGCATACTCCTCATAAGAAACTTCTTCTCCTATGTAATACTCCTTGGAAACATCCACTCTCTCCGCACTAACTTCATACTTTTTGCCACCATATTCAGCCTCACCAGCTACTATTTTTTTAAAATAAAATGAATGATATTCCCAGACCTCTTTAGGCAAATTGCCGATATCCCTATCTTCAACCTCAATAGTCTTTCTCTCATCATTACCCATAATCAATACGGCATAATCCTTAACTTCACAAGGTACATTGATTTTCTCAGCCATCACAAATTCCTCCACAATAGACATTAATATTTCAAAAAACTACCTCTCGAATCTTATGACTCGATAATCAATCGTATCACATTTTACCAAAAATGTCAATACCTAAGACATAGTTATTCGGATACCAAAAAAATCCCTTTGTTGAAGGATTTTTGAAGGGTTTGAATTGTTGATAAATTTGTAGATTATTTTTATCTTTCCAGAAACTAAATTATTTCTTTCTCGTCTTTTTCGATGAATCTTTTAACTACTTTCTTGGCTTTTTTCTAAAAAAGTCCCAGTGTGTCCACTTTCCCCATTTCTGAGTATCAAAAAACCCTTTATTTAAAGGGTTTTTAATTTGCGGAGAGAACAGGATTCGAACCTGCGTAAGATTGCTCTTAACACGCTTTCCAAGCGTGCGCCTTCAACCGCTCGGCCACCTCTCCAACTTCAAACTCCTTCTATTCTTACATACTTAAAGGCAAATTTCAAGACAAAAAACTAGCTACTCAAATTTCACTAGTCTTTTATTCCTAAGTCATCACTCATTAATTAAACAATTCCTCTTACTCCAACTAGTCTCATCTTTTGCCCGCAAGGAACTCTTCCGAGGATGACAACAATTTGATCTCCCTTTTTAAGTTCTTTTTTCTTCTTTGCCTCAGCAATCATTTCGTCAATAAGGTTGTCTAATTTTCTTTCTTTGATGTAATAAGAATCCACGCCCCAAGCTAGTGAAAGCTGACTGTGCGTTTTCTTATTATTTGTAGCAACCATAATTTTTTGCTCAGGTCTAAAATGAGAAATCATTCTTGCAGTAAAACCGCTCACGCTAACCATTGCAATTGCTTTCGCATTAAAGCTTTTTGCAATCTCATAAGCACCTCTAATTATTGTTGCGTAGTCTGATTTAATATTTACTCTTAATGCCCTATAAACGTCATCATATGGTGATTCTTCTATGCTTGAAATAATATCACTCATGACTTCAATAGTTTCTACTGGGTACTTTCCCCCCGCAGTTTCGCCACTAAGCATCACTGCGTCCGTATGATCGATCACAGCATTAGAAACATCACTGATTTCCGCTCTTGTTGGACGAGGATTTTCAATCATACTATCCAACATCTCAGTAGCCATAATTACTGGCTTCATTTTCCTCAAACTCTTTGCAACAATTTTTTTCTGATACACAGCCAATCTTCCAGGACTAGTTTCTGTTGCCAAATCCCCTCTCGCAACCATCACAGCATCAGTTTCATCCAGAATCTCATCCAGATTATCAATCGCCTCAGATCTTTCTATTTTAGAAACTACATGCGGAAGGTTCTTGTCACTTCCTGCATATTTCTTCATCAACTTCTTCAAGTTAACAATGTTTTCGCCATTTCGAACAAACGAAAGAGCCACAAAATCAACATTGTTTTTTATTGCAAATTCCAAGTCTTTTTTATCTTTTTTAGTAATAACTTCAATATCCAAATTTGCCGCAGGTATATTTATTCCTTTATGATTCTTAATTACGCCACCATCAACAACCTTGGTTCTTAATACCTTCTTCTCTTTCTTTATAACCTCCAATTTTATCAATCCATCCTCAATCAGAATATAATGACCCACCTCCAATTTTTGAATAATTCCTGGATAATCAAGATAAAATAAATCCGCAGAAAAATCACTTAGTGTTTTTTTATGAGAAACGTCACTTACTAAAATTTCTTTACCCTTCACAGCCTTCAGTTCATTTGCAGTACTAACTCTAATCCTTGGACCCTGGAGATCAGCCAAAATTCCTACGTTAACCCCCAATTCATCAGCAACTTTCCTAATAGTCTTAATAGCATTCTTATGCCAACTATGCTCATTGTGTGAAAAATTCAGCCTTGCCACATTGAGTCCGTTTTTCATCATTGCTCTTAAATTCTCTTTTGATTCCGAAACTGGACCGATAGTTGCCACAATCTTTGTTCTTTTATTTTTGCTATTCATACTATTTAAAAAAATTTAATCCAAAATTATATCTTTAATTATAAAACAAAACAGGCAAAAACAAAAATTGCCTGCTTTTATTCTACTCAAAAATCCTCTTATATTCTTACTTTATAATCTTAATTTTACCAATAACTGGCATTCCCTCCATTCTTTCTTGAACAGCATTCACTATTCCAAAAATTGCAAATACTATCAAAGCAAGTGTTCCAATTGGTAGTATAATAGCCCACCCAATAAGTGGAATCGCACCACCAACCACATTCACAACTATCCAAGAAATTAACAATACCAAGTGTTGATTAGCATGGAACTTAGCAAAAGCATTGTCCTTATCCTCAGAAACTAAAGGGATAAAAAATAGAACTGGTATAATATAGCCAATAATAGCTATCGCCTTATGCTCGCTCGCTCCCTCGATTTTCTCATCAACCATCTCTTCTTCCTTCTCCACCTTAGTCTCTAAAACAGGTTCAGAAGCATTTTCCTGAACCTCTTTTTCGGTCTGAGATTCTTGACTTTGAGTTCTGTTCTCTTCCATAAATTTATTTTATAAAAAGTTATTATATTTCAATGTTTACTTAATATTAGCATCAAAGCATATCAACAGCAAACTTGTGCTTAGATTATATTTTCAATTTCCTCTAGTATATTCTCTGGTATTGGATTATTCTTAGGACTAACCCCGGGATACTTCCATGCACTAATTATTTTCATTTGCTTTTGATTTCCCAAGGATATACTAGAAAGAGCTTTTGAATTAAACCTTGAAAAAGAATATTTATCTTGAAATTCCTTCTTTCTTTTGCCTATTTTATACATCACCCAGACCTCACTCTTCCAAGTGACTTCACCTTTCTCATCTCGCTTAGTAGAGACGGGCTGCATAACAGCCACAGTACTTTTCACAATTCCTTTCTCTGTTCTTTTTGGAACTCGAATAACACGAATAACTCTTTGAGCGCTAAGACCATACTGTCGCATCTTAATAATACTATGCTTGGTCCAATAATATTTTTCTGTATTCTTAGGTATCTTAAAATTCATACAACAAACCCTGCAATTAAACCTTATTCATTCCCTTTTAAAAATTTCCTGTACTCATCTGCATCACTGTACCCAGCTCTTTCCGCCTCCTGATCCCAAATCTCATCCCGCTTCTTTCGCTCGATTTTAATAGCCATTATCTTTTCTTCCAAGTACCCCTTCTCTTCAACAGAAAGCTGGCTATACTCAGTTGCAACCATTAAGTCTTTTAATAATCTTTTTTCATCTAAAGAACGACTGTCTTCAGTGCATTCCATTATTCTCACAACGACTTCATTTTTAAAATTGCTCTCATTACCAAAATAATCTTTAACTAAATAACTCCTATCTCTTTCCTGATTATTCACAGGTTTTTCAAATACATTTTTCATATAATTTATTACTGATCATTCATATCCCTCAATCTAGAGATTCTTTCCTCTATTGGTGGATGTGTCGTAAATAGTTTACTAACTTTCTTCCCCTTTAATGGATTCGAAATAAACAAATGGGCTGTTGCTCGATTTGCTTTTTCGAGTGGCTTTGGATCAGCAGAAATTTTTTCCAATGCACTAGCCAAGCCTTCAGGATACCGCGTCAAAAGTCCACCACTCGCATCAGCCAAAAATTCTCTCTTTCTTGAAATTGCCAATTGCATCAAAACAGAAGCAATTGGAGCCAAAATAGAAAGAATAATTGCAACAACAATCAATGCTAATCTAAATTGACCACCTCCATTATCATCATCTTTTCCTCCAAAAAAAGCCCAGTAACGAAACCAATCGGCTAACAATGTGACAAATCCAACCAAAACGACTATGACAGTTGAAATTAAAATATCCCTATTTCCAATATGTGAAAGCTCGTGAGCAATCACACCCATCAATTCATTCTTCTCCAGTCTCTCAATGATTCCAGTCGTCAAACAAATTACTCCATGCTCAGGATCGCGACCAGTTGCAAATGCATTAAGAGCACTGTCTTGAATTATATAAATTTTAGGAATAGGAAGACCTGCGGTAATACAAAGATTTTCCACAATATGATATAGATCTTTTGCATTATCATGAGTCACTTCTTTTGCACCACTCATTTTAAGAACAATCTTATCACTCCACCAATAAGAGCCAATGCTCATTAGTATAGAAAAGATAATAGCGATATACAAAATAGTGCTATCACCCATCGCACCTGCAAAAACATATCCCACCAAGATGACAAAAACCAGAAAACCTGTGATATATATCCAGGTTAACCTCGCATTCCTATCTGCTTGTGTATATAAAGTAGCCATACATTTTCAAACAAAACCATATCAATCCGTTGATTTGACTTGTAAGTTTGTAATTAATTCGTATACTAAAATTCGACCTTAACATTCTCTCTCTCGTCCTCGTTTTCAATTTCAAAAAATTCCCTTTTTGAAAATCTCAACATACCTGCAACAAGATTATTTGGAAATAATTCAATTTTAGTATTGAAGTCCCTAACATTTCCATTATAAAATCTCCTAGAAGCCTGAATCTTATCCTCAGTATCAGTTAACTCTTTTTGTAATTCTAAAAAGTTTGTATTAGCCTTTAGGTCTGGATAATTCTCTGAAAGAGCAAAAATTGATTTCAATGTTGAAGACAAAGCGTTTTCAGCTTCGATTTGAGCTTTTGTATCTCCAGCCTCCTGTGCACTCATTGCTGCATTTCTAGCTTTCACAACTTTTTCAAACGTAGCGCTTTCATGAGAAGCATAACCCTTCACGGTATTGATTAAATTAGGAATCAAATCATATCGCCTCTTTAATTGCACATCAATATCACTCCAAGCCTCATCCACTCTATTTTTAAGCCTGATTAGACCGTTGTAAACTAAAACTCCCCAAAAAACAACCAAGACTGCTACACCAACTATTACTAAGATAATAACTCCTAACATATGTTTTTTCAATCAAATCATCTTACGCAAATTGGCAAGAAAATTTAATGATTATTTTTTAAAAAAATTACTATACCTATTGATTATTTTACTACTTTTTAGATATTTTTTCTAATAAGTTATCAACAGAAATTATTTCACCATCCTTACTGTCACGTCTTTTTACCTCAACACCGCCATTATCCAAGGATCTACCACTCACAACAACTCTCCATGGAATTCCAATCAAATCACTGTCAGCGAATTTTTCCCCTGGCCTCGAGTCTCTATCATCAAGCAACACATCAATTCCACTTTCTTGAAGTTTCTCATATATCTCTTGAGCCTTCTCATTCTCATTAAGACTAATCAAATGAACACTAAAAGGAGCTACAGCATCTGGCCACATTAAACCATTGTCATCAGAAAAAGTCTCGGCAATTGTGCCCATCACACGACTAGGTCCTATACCATAACACCCCATCACCACTGGATTCTTCTTTCCATCCCTATCAGCATACGTCAAATCAAGAGCATCTGAAAACTTAGTACCTAGACTAAAAATATTTCCAACCTCTATAGATTTATTCTTCTCTAAGTTATCATTACCACACTCAGGACAAGTGCTTTGCTCTTTTATTATTTCATCATTTATTGCCACAGAACATTTTTTACATAAATATATTATATCTTCTCCAGCATCAGAAATAGCTTGAAATTCATGAGAATATTTGGAAAAATTACCTCCCGCAGCAAATGTCTTAAACGTAGTGTCTCCAATACCTACAGCATTATATATATTATTATAAGCATCCTCAACTTTTCCATAGAAATCATCATGCTCACTAACATTTTTTGAAAAAGAATATAAATCCTTCATTAGGAATTCTCTCCCCCTCATAATACCACTCTTAGCTCTAGTTTCATTTCTAAATTTAGTTTGTATTTGATACGCAGAAAAAGGCAGGTCTTTATAAGAGGACACAAAATTACTCATTATTCTAGTAATTGGCTCCTCATGAGTAGACCCAAGACCAACTTCATTTCCATTTTTCAGCTTAGTCTTAAACCAAACATCATGCTTCTCATCATCCCACCTATCTGTTTTTTTCCATATTTCTCTATCTTGAAGAGTAGACAAAAACATTTCTTGACCTCCAATCAAATCCATCTCCTTTCTAATAATCGCGTTTATCTTATTTAAAACACGAAGACCCAATGGAAGATAAGAATAAACTCCCGCCATCTCCTTGTGAATAAATCCAGCTCTAATTAAAAGTTGAGCATTCTTAGACACCTCATCTCTTGGTGCCTCTTTTCTTGTTTTCGTAAAAAGTATCGATTGTTTCATATTATATATTCTTTAAAAAATTCCAAATATCTTACCTATAATGTCAAATTTAATAAAATCCTTAAATGTTACCACTACCATAAGTCCGATTAACAAAAAGAATCCGATCGCATGACTTGTGTGTTCAAATTTTTCACTTATTGGAGAACCTTTTATTTTCTCAATTAGGATGAATAATATTCTCCCACCATCCAAGGCTGGAATAGGCAAAATATTAATAATTCCAAGATTGACGCTCAAAATAGCTGTGAATTGAAGCAAGTGAATAATTCCCAAATTTACAACCTGCTTAGTCATGATTGCAATTCCAACTGGACCCGAAACTTCCATAGACGGACCAGAACCAATGATAATATTTTTCAAGAAAGCAAACAAGGAAACAACTATCATAACCATCATATTCAAAACAGCAACAAAGCCCCTCCAAATAGACTCATGCCACGAATAACTCTTAACAGAAGTTCTTACCATTGAAATACCTAGAGATCCTTGATCAGCAGGATATTCAATTCGTGGGACGCCAGAAACGTTCTCCACCAAATCACCTCTTTTAATCTTAACGGTTATCTTTTCACCTTTATTTCTACCAATAAACTCTTGAACACTTGTAACGGATGAAAACACCTCACAATCTTTGATCTCAACATTGCACCCAGCCATAAGCTCGTCACCAACTTCAATACCCATCTCATCAGCTGGAGTCTCAGAGATAACTCCTGAGATCTGTATTTTCGATTCACTAACTAACTCATTCTCATCTATTGCCTCTGGTGCCCCCACGAAGAAAACGATGGATAACAAAATCCATCCTAAAATAAAATTCATAGTCACACCAGCACCTAAAACTTTTATTCTTGCCCAAGCAGGTTTAGATGAAAAACTATCCTTAGATTCAACATCATCACCGTCTTGACCCTTGATTTTCACAAAACCACCTAATGGAATTAGGTTTATTGAATAAATTGTATTTTTTGATTTGATCTCTCTGCCTCCCCAAACAACCTCATATTTTCCAGTCTCTTCATTCTTCCAAAAACCAACCAGCCTTGGAGGAAATCCAAATCCAAATTCATCTGACTTAATTCCATTTCTAATAGCCACGATAAAATGACCCAGTTCATGAACAAAAACCAGCACACCTAAAACTAAAACAAAAACTAAAACTGTAAGCATAACGAAAATATTTCAACAATTAAATAAGTAATCTGCAATAAAATACTTACCAATCAACTTAAATTAAAAACTACACTGTCATAATATCCTTAACCTCTCTAATCTCCTCCACTTTCTTATTAAACACATCAACCATTTCCTGCAATCTCTCCCTTCCAATAAACATGTCATCCTCTGCGATCTCACCATTTTTCTCAAGTCTTTGCAATTCCTCCCTCACTTCTTCCCTCACACCTCTAATTGAGATCCTAGCTTCTTCAGCCTTTTGATTCAAAATTTTCACAATTTCTTTTCTCCTTTCTTCATTTAAAGGTGGGATATTAATTCTAATCACCTTCCCATCATTGCTTGGGTTATAGTCCATTTCTGAGGTCTTTATAGCTGCTTCAATATTAGCCAAACTATCCATATCCCAAGGCTGAATAACCACTAGACGAGCTTCTGGAACAGAAACGTTCGCAGTTTGCTTCAACGGAGTCTTGCTTCCATAATAATCAACCATCAGATTCTCAAAAACTTCTGGATTAGCCCTACCAGTTCTTATTTTTCCTGCCTCCTCTTGAAAGTGACTAATTGCTTTTTCTAAATCCTTCTTTTTTTCTTCAATAATTGCTTTATACATACTTTTTTAAAATTTATAATAAAATATTAATTGCTTTTTCTGATTGTAGCATAAATTAATCCCAAATCATATGAATCAAAAACCATATTACTAACATAACCACTTCCCTGAACTTGGAAAGTTGACCAATTCACACCTCCATCCTCTGATGAATAAATTACCTGTTGCGAACTGTAGATAATATTTCTTGAATCACTCGGATCAACCGCAATAGCTCTAATTGGAAAACCTGCGGAGCTACTTAAAATATTTAATTCAACAAAATCATTTCCATCATCCACTGTTTTAAATATTCCATTATTTGTTCCTAGATAAACAGCACCCGTACCTGACTCATCAACCGCTAGAGAGAAAGCTTTTTCCTTTTTCAGCTCACCATTTCTATCCAAGGTCTCAAAATTTATTCCACCATCATTAGATACAAGAACTCCTTTATTAAAAACAAGTGCGAATATCTTATCTTCACTTTCCCCACTCAAGATAATACTTGTCACTGGCCCACTTGATTCATGCAAATTTTGCCAAGAAGCCCCTCCATCTACAGTCTTAAAAATCATTCCAGCACTAGTTCCAGCATAAACAGCCTGAGCATCTCTTTGACTAGCTATTATTGATGTTATAACAGTTTCACTAGATGGCTCAATATAAACCTCCTCCCAAGACTCACTACTATCCTGACTTTTGAAAATCCTACCTCTTTTGTTCAAAGAACCTCCAACATAGATATTATCACCTGAAATTGATAAAGAATAAACTCTATCTACTGCTAAATCAATCTTTCTCCAATTCTCTCCTCCATCGTCTGTAACAATAACCCCTTTGCTTTCTGTTCCTATGTATATATTATCCGGATTATTTGGGTTAATAACAATAGACAGAATATTTAAAGAGGCAATACTACTATCTTCGCCAGCCTTATTCTTAAACTCCCAAACTTTTCCATTATCAATAGACTTCAAAACTCCACCAGAAACTCCACCAGACTTTCCAATACTAGGCAACAGTGTACATCCAGAAAAACTAACAACAAACAAAATAACTACTAAACTTTGTATGATTTTTTTCATTTGAATTATTTTTATATTTACAATATTTTACCTAATTATAATACGAAATTCAAATAAAATCCAGCTAACTTATAAAAAAACTACCCTCGATTATTCAGGGTATTTTACATTCTTTTTAATTTCGCTGACGCAAAAACCTCCTACTGCATTGTCATCCTGGAAAGTATGACTTCTTGAGTGAAGTATGAACTCAAAGAAATTAACTTATCCGGGATCCATTCTTAATATAACTTCAAGCTATACTTATTAACATTCATAATAAGTCTATTTTTTATAAATAATTCTTCAAATTACTCTTTTAACATTGTCCAAATCAAAAACTTCAGAAACAGAAACCAATATTGCATGCTTGGCAGTAAACTTTTTGTCATTATTCAGACAAATATCAAAATATTTTCCTGAATTAAAAATTTCTACCGTACCTTTTATTCGATAATACAAGCCGTTACTTCTTGAGAATACACAGATTTTATTGTTCTCAGTTAAATTTTTAATAGTTGTATCCATCTGAGCATCTGCAATAAGTAACTTGTCGTCGTAAAAACCCAACGATATCACAACGTTAACATTTGGCTCATTGTCAACAGAGCAGGTTGCCAATACTAACTCCGCTCCTTTCTTAAAAACGTTTTTCCATGCCATAGTTTTTACTTTAAGTGTTTAAAGAAATATTTCCGATAACTTTTACGAATATCAGAAGTTGCTAATTTCACCTTCATTGTTAAATTCTATTATAAATAAGTAGAATTAGCAATTTTAAAAAGGTCTCTCGTAAGAAACCGCATCACTCAAAAACAAAAAAACACACGGGTGTATCGTGTGTTTTTACTTTGTGCGCCGTGAGGGATTCGAACCCCCGACCATCAGCTTAAATGTCCGCCTCGGCGGATCTATCAACTGAACGTTTTTAAACAAAAAAACACACGAGTGTATCGTGCGTTTTTACTTTGTGCGCCGTGAGGGATTCGAACCCCCGACCATCAGCTTAAAAGGCTGTTGCTCTACCAGCTGAGCTAACGGCGCATATGTTTCAATGCTTCTGTTACAACAAATATTATTATACTACCTCATCGTAAAAAGTCAATACCTAACAAGCTATTTTTGCTTCTTATTAATAAAAATAAGGAAAATAAGAGGAATCACCATCCAAAATAACCTTGCATAAGGATCAGTGAAATATCCATAAGCCTCATAAGAAATATATTTTAAAACGAATTTCCCAGGAAGCATTGTCAGGACGGTGCTAAAAATTAGTCCCATTTCAAAAAAGCTCATCACAAACAATCTCCAAAAGAAACTATTTCCAGTTCCTGAAATATGAATGTCAAATAAATGATTATCTACCAAATTAAGCATTATGATAATCGCAGCAAATATAATAATATTTGAGCTACTATGGAATGTTAATAACTCACCTGGAATCGCACCTAAAATAGCAATCGCAATATAAATATTAATTAAAACATTAATAAGCTTGAATCTTCCAATCACTAGCCCAAATGCAATACTAAAAACTGCAAAAGCAAATACAAATGCAATATCACCAGCAAAAGATGCTGAAAATCCAAATTTTTCCAATAACTCCTGTAAAAACATATTTTTCACAATAATCCTTATCACACTAAATTATACACCACAACAACAAAAATTAAAAACTATCTACTTAAGATTACTTACAAACTAAACTTACACCTCGCGAAATGCTCGCACTCAATCAACTTGTCAATCACTTCTTAAAAGTTTATAGTTAAGTTATATGAATAAAGATATAAAAATATTCACTTTATTTTCCGCTTTTTGGATTATCTTATGTTGGATAGGGTTTTTATTATCCCTGTTTGATTTTTTTTATAATTACATTTTCTTAACATACATAATACTAGGGGTAGCAACGGGATTGTTTTTATTTTTTTCAAAGGGTTATGCAAAACACATCTCAAAAGAATTTAAAATAGTTATATTTTTAATTGCACTATTTTCAGTATTTTTTTCCTATTTCACTTCACCGACAATCTTTTCAGGGAGAGACCAAGGATCAATATCAGAAGCAGCTATCAGACTTTCTCAGAACAATAGACTAGAATTCACAACCCCAGCCAGTGAAGAATTTTTCAAAATATACGGTCCTGGAAAAGCACTCAACTTTCCTGGATTTCACTATTCTCAAGAAGGAACATTAATAACACAATTTCCACTTGTTTACACATCTTGGCTTGCAATTTTCTATTCAATCTTTGGACTTCTGGGACTAAAGATAGCAAACTCCATTGCTTTCTCAATATTCTCAATTTCATTTTATTTTATTGTAAAAAAATTAACCACATCAAGCATAGCACCCTGGCTATCTATTCTTTTCATTACAACATCTTTTTGTTTTTCATGGTTTTTTAAATTCACCCTTACTGAAAATCTAGCGCTCCCATTGATATTTTTTGGAATCTTTCAATTAGCAGAATTTACCAGCGCCAAGAATATTTCTAAAAATAAACACAACCTTGTATTATCATTTTTATCTTTAGGATTATTAATCTTTACCAGAATCGAAGGAATTGCAATATTCTCCATGATGATTCCAGTCCTACTGCTGATTAAACCGTGTCGCGATTTCATATTTAAAAACAGATTCTGGACTATTCTTTCGCTACTTCTATTATTTTTAATATCCATCCTTAACCTCATAAAAGACATCAATTTTTTTAAGGAAATGGGAAAAGCCCTTTTGAAAACAGAACTTTCCAGCACGTCTCAGGAAATTAATATTCTAATTGCATTCTCTCTTTATGGAATCATTATTTTCTTTATTCTAGGCATCGTAAAAATAACAAAGTTACTAGTTAAAAAAGAGTATTCAAAATTAATACCCTTACTCATAATTCTCCCAACCTTTGTATATCTACTTAACCCCCAGATATCCTCTGATCACCCATGGATGCTTAGAAGGTTTATATTCTCAATTCTTCCAATCTTCATTCTCTACTCAATCCTTCTACTAGATGATCTTCGCAACAAAAAAAACGCCGTTCTAACAAATGCACTCGTGTTACTAATACTACTAACCACCATCCCGGCTTTTTCATCATTTGCAATCTTTTCTGAAAATAAAAACTTACTCCAACAAACAGAAGAGCTTAGTAGTAATTTCTCATCAAAAGATCTTGTCCTCGTAGACCAAGAAGCGACCGGCGATGGATGGTCGATGATATCTGGACCAATGAATTTCATTCTCAAAAAAAACTCTGTCTACTTTTTCAATATTAATGATTTTTCAAAAATAGACAGAAGTAAATTTGAAAGGATATTTATCATCACCCCGGAGCGAAATATTAAAAAATATCAAGAAAGTGCCCTTGGAGAAAAGTTAAACTTCGTCAAGGATTATTCCATCACAACAACTAGGCTGAATAGTAAGAGCGAAGTATCTATTCCCAAACAAGAAACAATCCTAATTACTGGGAAAATATTTGAAATAAAATAACCATAAAAGCTATGTTAACTAAAAAGATTAAACTATCAAAAAAAAATAAAAATATATATCACCTCATACAGGCTGGTGTATTTGCGTTATTCGCACTATCCCTCATTAATCTCGGTGCCAAGATAATCTTTCCCTCAAAGCACTTCACTCTAGATGCACAAGATATCAACGCTTCAGAAAATAATATTTCTGAAATAAATATTACTAGTGCCTCAATCACTTTTAACGCCTCCAGTGGCGAGCCTTTTTCTGGATCTAACATAAAAATCATCGGCAATAATAATGCGAAAATGCCTGAGCTCTCAATTAAAAAAAGTTACGAGGCGTTTATGTATCCAGAGACAGGCCCAATCACAAGTCTAGGAGAAAATGAAATTAACTCACTAGTAACAAAAGGTGACTCTGTGTTTATTATAGGAAATGGAAAACTATATCCAATTGATAGACCTGAAACATTTGAATCAGCTGGCTTTAAGTGGGAGAACATACAAGACTCTCAAGATATCGACTTAAATACATACGAAAAACAGAAATTATTCAACTACAAAGCTATTCACCCAGATGGAACGGTTTTCAAAACTATCGATACTAACAAATATTACTACATATTAAACGAAGAAAAACATGAGATACAAGGAGATCTTCTAAATAATCCCCGAGTAAAGAAAGAGGCTATCGAAGTTAATGAAAATATCTCAACAGAAACATGCATAAGTAAACGAGGTTTCATAAAAAAAACCACATATCTTTGTCACATTCCACTTGATAAAATACAGAAAGAGCCTGGGAAAGATTATAAGATAACCATCACTAACATTAACGCATCCAAAATAAATACAGTTGAGACAAAGTTCATCAAATCATTCAACAAGTATAATTTCAAAAGAGGCGTTATGAACATTATAAATAAAACTAACGCTAGATATTCAAAATAAATGAAAGATTTTTCAAAAAAAATTAACAAACATATTTTATACAAACTACTAATTGACACTCTAATTCTAGGGTTAATATCTTTTTTTGTATTATTTTTAGCAGAATCAATTTTACCTCAACTGATAATCACTCAAGTTAGTTTCCTAAAATTATTCTCGCTAATCGCTCTATTATTAATCCTAGTAACACTTATTGGAGGTGAATTGGGGTTCAGTTATAAGTTTGAAATAAAAAAAACAAACACATTAACAATGCTTGCATTGGCATTTCTTGCCTTCATTATGTTCATATCACTAAAGGAATTCCCGCTTGTAAATAACTTAATAATCTCGGTCACTTCGGTGTTCATTATCTGGACTTTCTTAAAAGCATTACTCAGAGATAAATAAACGCATCTTCTGCTTTATTTTAAAAATTCAAAAGTCTCCGTTGCACATTTCTCCCAAGAAAATGACCGGAGTCTTTTTTTTCCTTTTTCAATCATATCCTCTTGAAGCTTCCTATCACTCAAAACCTTCTCTATTTTTTCACTCAATCCAAGTACACTCAAGCTCTCAAAAAACTCTACAGCCTCACCCCCTACTTCAACCAAACTAGAATTTCTAGCAGTAATTACTGGAATGCCCGAAGCAAAAGCTTCTAATAATGGTATTCCAAAGCCTTCATAAAGAGAGGGAAACACAAACAGACTAGCATTTTGATACAGCACAGAAAGCTCCTCAAAAGTGACTCCCTCGGTTAACACAATATCCTTCTTATACTTATTCAAACCAATCAAATTAATCACATCCTCCCATAACCAAGCCCTCTCCCCTGCTAAAACCAATTTCATATCACTACCCTTATTATCATCCTTATATAGCTCGAAGGCCTTTATTAGTGTCTGGAGATTCTTTCTAGGTTGAATTGCTCCTACATATAATAAGTACTGGGATTTAGGAAGTTGAAACTTAGACAAAACACTCTTCACTTTTTCTTCATCAATCTCTTTTGAAAATAACTCCCCATCAAAACCGTGATGAATCACTTTTATTTTATCCTCTGAAATCTCAGGATAGAACTTTAAAATATCACCCTTGGTTGATTCAGAAACTGCAATAATTTTATCTGACTTTCTAATCGCTAAATCCGCCAAAAAATTCAATTTTCTCAAATCTTTTTTAGTGAAATACTCTGGAAAAATCTTAAAAGCCAAGTCATGAATAGTCACAACAGTCTTTAATCCCCTTCTACGCATAACTGGGATATTATGCATCGGTATCCACAATACATCTGGCTTGTCTATGAATAATTCCAGAGCAAATCTAGTTTGAGTCCACAAAAAAGGAGCTACCACTTTTTTAACATTGTAGTTAGAAAAATTTGGAGGGGTTAATTGTGGATTAAATTCATTTTTATGGTAAATAAAAAACTCATCCTCCGATGAGATTTTTCCAAAATATTTAAGCACATTCAAAAGATAAACTCGTGTTCCATCTATTCTACTATCATCCAAATCAGCAGCTTGAATTGCTATTTTCATTTTTGTTTTTATTCATTATTTCTTCTTTTTTTAAAGATTTTGAATTGTATTTTTTAAAATAAATCCCTGAGACTCTGCTATGCCCAGTTAAATCAACCACTTCAAAACTAAAAAATCACACAAATCTTGTTAGTATTAAAATTATAAAAGTCGAATCTTTATTTTAAAAAATACAATTCAAAATCACACACTCCCTGTTGGGTCGGAGAGATTCGAACTCCCGAATGTCAGGACCAGAACCTGATGCCTTACCGCTTGGCCACGACCCAATATTCTAACTAATATACTAACTGTTTCAATCAATGAGAGATTCGAACTCCCGAATGCCCCGATCAAAATCGGGGTGCCTTACCGCTTGGCCACGACCCAATATTCTAACTAATATACTAACTGTTTCAATCAATGAGAGATTCGAACTCCCGAATGCCCCGATCAAAATCGGGGTGCCTTACCGCTTGGCCACGACCCATTTACAATACCTATCTTAACAAAATTTTACTTTTTTGTAAATAAAAAATAGGGCCCTTAAAGATTCTACTTCAAGGGCCCTTGGTAACATAACATATAGAATTGGTGCCCGTCCCGGAAAATTGGCCGGTACGGTGATAGCGTCGCGATATCATAATGGCAAATTCACTTGGCTTTTCTCATGGATGAAATCCGGAAGACTCATGGTCTCTCCGACTCATTTTTGGGTTGCACAATTTTTCTAAAACAAAGCAACAAATGAGCATCCTGTAAACTTTCATGAAAGCCTTTGGAAATGTCCAGGACTAAGTCTTTTTCCCGGAGGTGCGACAGCAAATACGAGTCATCACTTCTAGCCAGGGCATCATAACGTGCAGATAACACTGCGACGACGGCCAATTGGCAAGTTGACTCTTTTTACAGCAATTTTCGATAGCTGGGACGGGTCCACCAAATAACATCTAAAGTAACTAACCTGGTCTCAATAACCAGGGGAGCAACACGGGAATGCGATTAAGCATCATTAATATTTCCTCTTACTTGCAAAATTTCAACATCTTACCTTCATAACGGGCAGGTTGGATTTCCAGGGTTTGCCACACCAAGCACATCGCGTATTGTGCGAGTTGTACTTAAGTGTGACCCATAGTCTCGAGAGAGCTCGCTTAAGAGGTCTCCCACAAAGCTAGTTTGGCTTTAAAAGCCAGGGCAACATCAGTATTTTCATATTTTCTCCTTATCTATGCCCCGCCATCAGCGAGGTGATGCTTTGCCATGGGACCCGGTCGCTCCACTTTGGATACAGTCAATCCCGAGACAAAAAGTATGAAAAGTAAACTTCGACTTTTCTCAAAACCTACTTTCATACTTTTTGTCATTCGAAATGAATTTCAAATCTTTATGTTATATTAAATTGATCAATGAACTTCTATGACAATGCATCCGAAACTTTCTTAACTGTTGATATTTTACCTTAGCATACTTAGAAAAATTTGTCAAGTGCTTTTTCTATCTAAATCTTAAGATATCTTCTAATCGCAATTAAACTACTAAAAACCCCTATCAGAATCCCAAAAATCATCACCCCTACAAGAATTAGCCAGAAATATTTCCAATAAAAAGAAGTGATATCACTTTGAGACATAACCCCCTCAAACAACGGAGCTACTGACTTAGCACTTAAGAAAACTAAAATAACTGCAAACATCGAAGAAAAGAATCCATACAAAACACCCTCAAAAACAGTTGGAATCTGCACATAAGCATTAGAAGCTCCCACTAATCGCATTACTTCGAATTCATTCTTTCTGGAATACATATTTAACCTAATAGTATTGAAAGTTATCAAAACCGCAACAAACATCAACACAACACCCACAGTGAATCCAATTTTTTCAAAAACATTTACTATATCACTAAGCTTTTCAATTTTATCCTTATTTTTATTAAAATTAGTATGACTAACCTTATCTGCAAAACCTGAGTTTTCTATTGCTAAACTAATCACATTATAATTCCCTGGATCATTGGAATGAATAACTAGATACGATAACAGTGGATTTTCTCCTATTTCTTCAATAGCTTGTGATATTATTGGATCATTTTCAGTGTCAATCAAGAATTCCTTCAAAGCATCATCATTTGAAACATAATCCACAGAATCAACCTCCTCTGTTTTAACAACAATTTCCTTTATTGAAGTTATCTCATCCTCAGTGGTTCCTGGATTAAAATAAACATTAATATCGATACTATCTCGCACACTTGCAATCATTGTCTTCCCTGTTAGTCCCACTAGAAGAGTGATGCTTACCACATATAATGAAAATGTTAAAATTGAAATAGTAGCAACAGTTAGCCACTTATTTCTAAAAAATACCCTCACTCCATCATTTAGAGCCCTATAAAGTTTTAGTAATTTCATAATATTATCAATTTTTTGTTTTTCTATTTTTTATACTTACCATTAGCGTCATCTCGAACAAGTTTTCCTTTTTCAAGAACAACTACTCTTCGACCAACTTTATCCACAATATCCTTATCATGCGTTGCAAGTATAATAGTAGTTCCCATATCATTTATCTTTGTTAATAAATCCATAATTTCAAGACTAGAATCAGGGTCAAGGTTACCAGTAGGCTCATCCGCTACTACAATAAGTGGATTATGAACTAAAGCCCTCGCTAAAGAAACTCTTTGTTGCTCACCACCACTAAGCTGCTCTGGGTACTTATTAGCATGCTCAGTCAAGCTCACGAGATTCAAAATCTCAGGAATATCAGTTTCAATTTCCTCATTAGTTTTACCAATCACCTCTAAAGCATACGCTATATTTTCAAAAACAGTTTTATGAGGAAGTAGGCGAAACTCCTGAAAAACAGTTCCAATATTTCTTCGATAATATGGAACAAATTTTCTCTTTAATTGAGAAATATCATCACCATTAAAAAGTACAACTCCTTCATCTGGTTTTTCCTCAGCATAAATCATTTTTAATAAAGTTGATTTTCCAGCACCGCTATGTCCAATCAGAGAAACAAAATCTCCTGGAAAAATATCAAAATTAACGTCTTCCAGTGCAACATAATCACCAGAATAAACCTTAAAAACTTTATCGAATCTTATTACTGGATCAACAGTTTCCTTACCCATTTTCATTATATAAAAAGAAATAATTTATTATTCACCACTCTATTATTATAGTATCATATCATTGTATTGACAAATGGACTGATATTTGCAACATATAACTTCAACTAAAAAGGAATCCACTTAAAAACGGATTCCTTTTTCTCTATTTATCCTTCTCTGCAAAAAATGCAAGTTCAGCCTCAATGAAACCATCAATTTCACCCTCCAACACCTTTTGAGCATCTTTTTCTTCATACTTAGTTCGATGATCTTTTACCATCTTATATGGATGAAGTACGTAAGAGCGGATTTGACTCCCCCACTCTGCACTCTGGTGTTCACCCCTCAATTTATGCTTCTCCTCTTCCTTTTTTTTGAGATATTTTTGATGCAACTTCGCCATCAAAATCTTCATTGCTCGCTCCCTGTTTTGAAGCTGAGACCTTTCAGTCTGGCAACTCGCTACCGTTTCTGTTGGAAGATGAGTAATTCGAACAGCACTGTCTGTCGTGTTCACACTTTGTCCACCTGCTCCAGATGAACGAAAAGTATCAATCCTTAAATCTGACTCATCAATCTCAACCTCCTTAATCCCATCAATAACAGGCATAACTTCCATAGATGCAAAAGAGGTCTGCCTTAGGTTGTCTGAATTAAACGGAGACAATCTCACAAGACGATGTACACCCGCCTCACCTCGAAGATAACCATAGGCATAAGAACCTTTCATTTCAAAAGTAACACTCTTAATCCCCGCTTCTTGCCCTCGAGATTCATCAATCACACTCACAGAAAAATCATTTTTCTCTGCCCAGCGAAAATACATTCGCATCAACATTTCAGCCCAATCTTGAGCATCCACTCCTCCAGCTCCAGAATTAATTGTCACAATCACGTCATTCTGATCATACTCTCCGCTCAAAAGAGTCTTGAATTCAAGCTCCTCAATTTCTTTATCCAATTTTTCAACTTCAGTATTCAACTCCTTTTCCTCTTCAGGAGAATGAACTGTTTCCTTGAATTCAAAGAGGTACTCCACCCATTGCTCCAACTTCTTCATATTTTCAACCTCCTCTTTCAGATTCTCCAATCTTTTCATTACTCCTCCAGCTTTTTCACTATTATCCCAAAAACCCTCAACCTGAGACTCGGCATCCAATTCTTTTATTTTAATTTTCTTTTTTTCAACATCAAAGACGGTCCCACAACAGTGGGATTTTACTTTTTATCTCATTCAGTTTTTGATCAATCGCTCTTGACATTTTCTTTATTTTATGCTAATATTAAAAGAATACTTAGTTTACTTAACAACTACATATATTATAAACAGAAACTAGAGGAAACACCATGGCAAAAAAACAAATCCTGAGAATCAATGCGTCTTGTCCGCAACATTCCCCTGAGGGGAATGTTGTAATGGTAGCTTATGATGTGATCCGAGATACGCTTGGACATGAAAACTACACCGGGTGTCCTGCAAGTGGGTTCATGAACAACCTTTACGTCTGGGGTACAGAAGACGAGCTCAGGGCAGTCCTTGACCTCATTGATGAATATTTCATGGGGATTATCAATGAACAGCAAATAGCCACCCCTGATCAATTTGAATGGTTTGTGCCCTGGGCACGAAACATCCTTAATGGCCTCAAGGCTTTCCGAAAAAAGTGCGAGGATCAAATTCCTCGTGAAATCGAATTTAATATTGGATACATTAACGATCCAGATATCCGAAAGATCCTCCAATTCCTCAGATTCACTTATAAAAATAAGACGATATCAACAAACAGATCTCCCTTGCTACTAAAAAGATATATTAAACAAGTAGCTCAGCCCGCTCTCATTAATGAGGTCACCTGGGCAAACAGCGATACTTACTCAGAAGAAGTAAACTGCCTGCTCGAGAATATTCTCAAACAAACACGAGCCCTCTAAAAAGAGACTTGCGGATGTTTCTGTATGGAGCAATGGAGAAATTCAATATTGAAGCTCCCAAAAATTCACCCTTGTGTAAAAACTAGAGGAAATTAAATCAAAAAAACTCAAACCGAAACCGGGTCACGCCCCGCGCTTTCGGTTTTTTTATTTTCAAAAAAGCAGCTACTCAAACAAAGTCATTCCCCACATAATCCCAATTCCGATTAATATGAAAAGTAATTGACCAATTGATTTTTTCACCTTATTCTCCTTATGCATCTCTGGCAAAAGATCCACTGCAGCAATGTAAATGAATCCTCCCGCCGCAAGTGGGATCACATAGTGAACAGTGTCCAGAAAACTACGACCTACAATCAAAACAATAATCGCTCCAACAAAAGCAGTTAAAGATGAAATCAAGTTAAAGATAAGCGCTTTCTTTTTTGAAAAACCAGCATAAATTAATGCTCCAAAATCACCAATCTCTTGTGGTATTTCATGTACGATAACAGCTAAAGAAGTGGCTATTCCTAGAGAAAAATCTACCATGAAAGCAGCAGCAATTAAGGCTCCATCAATAAAATTATGAACTGCATCACCCACAATCATCACATAAGAAAATGCATGTGAGTGCCCATCACAAGTAACATCATGACAATGTCTCCATCGAATAATTTTCTCCAAAACAAAAAATAATAAAATACCAATGAGAACAAAGACCAGCGCATCCACCCCTTCATCACCTAATGTTTCAGGAATAAGGTGAAAAAATGCCGCACCCAGAAGTGTTCCAGCAGCAAGACTAACTAAATAGATAAGCAGCTTATTTAATCGCTCTTTATTTAAAAATAAAACAATCGCACCAGTCATAGAAACAGCACTAATCAATAAAACGCTAACTAACGTATACAACCATTCCATATTAAATTATAGATAATTTTTAATCAATTTAATGTGCTTTTCCTCTGCGATTGCCAACGCTGCAAATAATTTCCTTAAGGACTCCTCAGTAGAATCCTTTGCAAATTGATGATACAACTCACTGGCATGTTCTTCAAGCTCAATTGTACTCTTAAAATTCTCAACATCCTCTTCACTACAGGATTCCTTCATACTATCTGGCATATCAATTTTCATAACCTTACACACAATGCTAGCGTGCTCTAATTCAACTTTCGCCAACCTCTTATACATCGCCTTCAGTTCATAAGTACTCGCATTACCAGCCATACACAGATAAATCGCATTAGCTCTC
>JBHPHA010000005.1:0-53654 GCA_042569905.1 Patescibacteria group bacterium | reverse complement strand
TACTAGCTACTAAATATAATGAAATCTGAAAAACAAATCATCAATATCTATACGGAAATTATTTTGAAAGTAGCTGCTGCAGCTCTGGCGGTGTATTTGTTATACCTCACAAGGGATATTATTGTTTTGTTTTTTGTGGCAGTGGTTGTGATGGCAGCAATTGACCCAGTTGTTAGTTGGCTAAGCAGGTCTCGAATCCCTAGGCCAGCAGGAGTTTTGATAATTTATGTCGCTTTAATTCTTGTAATTGGCACCGCTTTCTCAGTTTTGATTCCTGCCATAATGTCGCAATTTAAGGAATTTTTAGTTGATTTGCCTCATTATCTAGAAAAACTCGATAGCTTTTTTGGTAGGATTAGTTTTTATGATAATGCGAGTATTAATAGTCATGATGTGATTAATAGAATAGGGGGTAATTTAAGCAATTCTTCTTTGAGTATATTCTCAACAACAATGGGATTTTTTATTGGAGCCTTTTCTTTTATTGTAGTTTTTTCAATGGCTTTCTATATGTCGATTATTCAAGATGGGATGGAGAAGTTTTTGGGTTCAATTTCTCCTAAGAAATATAAAAATAAGGTAATAAAAGTAGCTTTGATTATCAAGGAGAAAATTGGTAGATGGATGCTAGGACAACTACTTTTGATGTTTGTGATATTTGCACTGGACTATCTTGTATTATATTTTCTAGATGTTCCATATGCACTAGCTATCGCAATTTTGGGAGGTGTTTTGGAGATTGTTCCATATGTAGGACCAGTGGTTTCAACTGTGATTGCTGTTTTAATTGGATTCTTTGTTTCACCAGTGAAAGGTGTTGTTGTTTTGATATTTTATGTCTTAGTGCAGCAAGCCGAGAATCATATCATTGTTCCGCAGATAATGAAAAGAGCGGTTGGTTTAAATCCGCTTGTGATTATTTTTTCTTTGTTGATTGGAATGAAAATTGCTGGGGTGGCTGGAGTAATATTGGCTGTTCCAGTTGCAACTGCTGTTAATGTTGTGATTCAGAGCTGGAGAAGCACTGATTAGGTTTGAGATTTGAAGTATGAGATAGTAGGATCTTGAACAATATACTTTTTTCGCCCTTCGTTCCAGTTGGTACAAGACTTCGAAAAACATATTATTCAAGATTTCTTGAAAGGTATGATTGAGAAGTCAATGTTTGTTTAGTGATTTAGAATAAAGATAATAATCGCAATTGTTGAAATCAGAATGTCATTGATAAGATTTCTGGGAATCCATACTCTTTCTTGCGCTCCTTGTTTATGAGAATGAATATTGGTGTGAAAGATATAGAGAAATTTGAGTTTTTTAAATCCCAGTTTCCAGTAAAGAAGAGTGATGAAATCTGGAAGAAGCGAGAAAAATACCGCTAGTGAAATATTTGGAATACTAATCACTTGCTTGCTTTGAGATACTAAAAATGAAACTAGCATAAGACCAATTGAAAGATCTAGAAGAATTTTCCAGGTAGTGTTTTTCCAAGTTGATTTTCTGTTTAAATATTCTCCATGACGAAAAGTGTCAATTGCATAGTGGACAGCGATAGAGAAGAGTACTATGATAAATGGATTGGAAAAATACTTTCCAATGACAGCACCAGCGAGTGCGTGAGTTGTTAGGGTCATAGTATTAAATTAAGTTAATAGTTTTTAGTTAGTAGTCTATAGTTAACTGTAAATTTATTATAATTATATATGGAAAAAGAAAATAAGGGAATTTTGTTTGTTGTAGGGACTCCCATTGGAAACTTGGAGGATGTTACTATTAGAGCGCTTGAAACGTTGAAGAGCGCTGACTTGATTGCGTGTGAGGATACTCGTGTGACAAGGAGACTGCTGAATAGGTACGAAATTTCAAAGCCTCTCATTTCATATCATCAGCACAGTAAGCTTGCTAAAGTTGACACGTTGATTGAGAAATTAAGAGATGGAAAAAATATTGCGCTCGTGACTGATGCTGGAACCCCAGGAATTTCTGACCCAGGAAATGTTTTAGTTAAAGAGGTTTTGAAGGCTGGATTTGAAGCTGTTCCTATTCCAGGCGTGTCTGCGATTGCGACATTGGTTAGCGTGAGTGGAATTGATATGCAGAAATTTACTTTTTGGGGATTTCCTCCACACAAAAAAGGAAGACAGACATATTTCAAAAAAGTGGTGGAAATGGAAATTCCAGTGATGTACTATGATAGTGTTTATCGTGTGGTGAAAAACTTGGAACTCCTTCAGAGCTTGGATGAGAATAAAAATGTGATTGTTGGGAGAGAGCTTACGAAAATGTTTGAAGAAGTTGTGCGTGGAAGTGTCGGTGAGGTGATTGAGTATTTCAAAGAAAAACCCGGAAAAATGAAAGGGGAGTTTGTTGTTATTGTTTATTAAATTAAATATGTATTTAAAGATACATTTAAATAGTCATTTATTTATTTTTTAAATTATGAAATTTCGTGATGTTAAAGGGAGTGCAATAGAGTCCCCTAGAGAGTATAATTGGAGACCAGCTGTTTACGGTGTTTTAATCGAAGACGGAAAGATCCTTATTATGCAACCTAATTGGGATGATAAGTACTGTCTCCCAGGAGGAGCAATTGAATTAGGAGAGAATCTTGTCGAATCACTTGAAAGGGAATTTTTTGAAGAGACAGGTTATTCTATTAGGGTAAATTCTGATCCGATTTACATTGATAGTCATCTTTTTGGTAAACCAGAGAGTGATTTATTTTTTCAAAGAATTAGTATTTATTATCAGATTGAGAGGGTTTCTGAAGAACAGTCTGGGAAAATTGATAAGGAGACGGTGGGGCTGTATTGGAAAAAATTGAGTGACTTAAGTGTAGATGATTTTACTTTTTTTCAACAGGATTTTTTGCGAACAATTTTAGGGAAATAAAAAACGAGTGTCACCGTTTGGTGAGACTCGTTTTGTTGATTCCTTTTGGCAATTGCTATATTGGAAAAACCTCCATACCTTCTTGTATTTGGAATTCCTTAGTACCAGTGCATGTCTGAAACACTCCAAGGACAATTATTGTAGTTCCAATAACTTTCTGTCGTTCAGTGTTTGCAACACAGGCTCGCTCTGTTCCATTTATCGATACGATGAATCTGGATCCGCTTATGATGCGATTTCCATCTAGCACTGGAAATGTTTTTCTTGATCCCCCACTAGCATATCCTACTCGAATTCTAACTGTATTTGTTTTCATTGTGAAATCCTTTCTTATTTCAGTTTCTCCCCGCATTCAGGGCAGTGTGAATATTTTCTTAACCAAGGTTTATGAGCGCATCTATGAGCGCATGTATCAGTTAAAAACACCTCCATTCCTTCTTGTATTCGGATTTTTTTCCTGTGAAGATTTGAATTTTTTGAATTGACTAAGAAAAAACCGTAGTCAAAGACAATGCCAGGCATTCCTTCAGCCATTATTTTTCTATAGACAATAGGAATGAGGTCAAGTGTAGTCCCATTGAGAGATATATATTTATATATCTTTGTGTCATCGATAGGCTCTCCGTCAATAATGAGACTAATACTGGTGAATTCTAATGGATCCTTTCTTTTTTCTACTCGAATTCTAACTATGTTTGTTTTCATGTGTACACGCCTTGTTCAGCTTGTTCGATTTTTAGATACTCAGCTATTCTGTTGCCACAATCGGGACAGTAGGTAAAGTTTTTTTCTAATGAATACCTTTTGTGTCTTTCTGTTGAGCACGTAGAATATGTATTTGATTTTTTGAATTGATCCCCACACTGAGGACAGAAGGAATATAAGGAGAACGTTTTATTGGAGTGAGTAATACATAATTTAATGACTGTATCAATGGACGCTACCTCGTATGTAGTTGTCTTTTTACTCAAGACTCTGAAATTTCTTTTAACGATTTTGAAATCATTAAGTCCAATGATAAGTATATGCCCACCAAATACCTCTCGATTATAGACTGTATGTTTTCCGGGTGAATTAAGCAGCTTCACTATTTCGCCTTGGACTAAATTGCTTTCTTGCTGAGCCCAGAACATTTCGGGTGGAAAAGTTAGTTGTAGGTTTTGGATCAACAAATTGGAGTGAATGTCGACACTATTAACTATTTTTTTAAATAATTCAATCATAATCTTCTCCTTTTTTTGATGAGACTGGTTGTGTTTATTGTCAAATTACTCTTTAGAGTATAGTATTGAAAATATAGGAAAAAGTCAATGGTAGATTTATTTAAAATTTCCAGATTTAATTTTTAGAGTGAGAATATAAATATAATATTATGAATGATAAATTTTACATAACAACTCCAATATACTATGCGAATGCATCTCCGCATATTGGACATGCTTACACGACGATTGCTGCTGACACACTGACTCGTTTTCATAAACTTGAAGGAAAGAGCACTTTTATGCTGACTGGAATGGATGAGCATGGAGCGAAAATTCAGGAAAAAGCTGAAGGTGAGGGAAAAACTCCACAAGAATTGGTTGATGGTGTTGCTGATGAGTTCAAGTCTCTTTGGGGAGAACTTGGAATTGAATACAATAATTTCATTCGAACAACTGATGAGAATCACAAAAAGGCTGTGCAAAAAACTTTAGAGGATTTGTATGACAAAGGTGTTATCTATAAGGGTGAATACGAGGGACTGTATTGCGTTGGGTGTGAGCAATTTTTGAATGAGAGTGATTTGGTGGATGGAAAGTGTCCAGACCACAACAGAGAGCCTGAGGTGATGAAGGAGGAGAGTTATATGTTGAAAATGGAGGAGAAGCAAAGGGAATTGATCGAGAAAATAAAATCGGGTGAACTTGATATTTATCCAGAAAGATACAAAAACGAAATACTGGCATTTTTGGAAGGGCAAGAATTGAAAGATCTTTCAATTTCTAGAAAAAATGTTTCTTGGGGAATCACACTTCCTTTTGATGAGAGTCACACAACCTATGTGTGGTTTGATGCTTTTTTGAATTATATTACCGGACTTGATTGGGATGGTGACACAGAAAATATTCCAGAATTTTGGCCAGCAAACATACACTTAATTGGAAAAGATATCTTGAGAGTGCATGCAACTATTTGGCCAATTATGCTTTTGCACTTGGGAATTGAACTTCCAAAGCAAATTTTTACTCATGGGCACATTCTGTCTGATGGAAAAAAGATGAGCAAAACTCTTGGGAACGTGATTAGTATTGGCGAGATGACTGAAAAATTTGGAGTAGATGGAACGAGATATCTTCTTTTGAATGCGGGAACATTCGGAGAGGATGTGGATGTGACAATGGAAAGGATGACTGAGAAATATAATGCTGATCTTGCTAATGGTCTTGGAAACCTGGTTTCAAGAGTAGTGAAGTTGAGTGAGGATTTGGATTTGAATGAGAGCATAAAAGAGGCGATTGTTGAGCCAGCGATGGTAAGGGAACAGTGCGAGAGGGATGTCTTGGGTGACACAATGGAGAAACTTGAATTTTCAAAAGCATTGGAAAATATTTGGAGCATTGTCAGGGAAAGCAACAAGAAAATCGAAGAAACAAAACCTTGGGAGCTCAAAAAAACTGACCAAGACAAGTTCGAAGCAGTGATGGGCGGATTAGTCTTGGACTTATTCCGAGTGTCACAACTTCTAATTCCTTTCATGCCCGAAACTGCAGAAAAAATTAAAACTGCCCTAGAGACAAAGGAAAGAGAAATTTTATTTCAAAGGATTAGTTGATACTAGACATGAAAATATATTGTGCTTATATTCTTACTAATAGAAAGAATGGAACGCTGTATATTGGGGTTACAGGTAATTTGCAGAAAAGAGTTTGGGAACATAAGAATAAGGTGGTGAAGGGATTTACTAGGGAATATTGCTGTAGTAAGCTGGTGTATTTCGAACAGACGGAAAATGTGATGAGTGCATTGAATCGGGAGAAGCAATTAAAGAAATGGAAAAGATCCTGGAAAATTGAATTGATTGAAAAAGATAATCCGGATTGGAGTGATTTGTATGATGAGTTATAATTCACGTATGTCATTCTGGAAAGTATAATTTCTTGAAGGAGGTACGAATTCAAAGAAATTAACTTATCCGGAATCTACGCTGAATGTAATCTGAGATAATATATTTAGCCTGTGGTTTTTGTTAGCGTAGATTCCGGATAAACTATTTTTCTAAAACTCGTACCTCGTTTTGAAAAATATGCTTTCCGGAATGACAGTAGTGAGGGAGTTTTAAATTTTAAGCTGTGGTTTTGAGTTTTACTTTTTGATTTAATATTTACATATGAAACAAAAGTACATTTTAGAAGTAGCTGTGTTTGCTTGCGGAGCGATCGTGATGGTATTCGAATTGGTGGGTTCAAGGGTTTTAGGTCCGTATTTTGGGACATCGATTTTTGTTTGGACTAGTTTAATTGGAATAATTCTAGGGAGTCTGAGTTTGGGATATTACTATGGTGGGAGATTGGCAGATAAGAGTCCGCATATTAAAAATTTAGCTGTAATTATTTTCTCAGCTGCAGTTGTCATTGGGTTAATGATAATGCTTAAGGAATCTTTCCTTGCGGTACTTTTGAGTTATACTTCCGGGATAAAAATCCCATCAATCATTGCAGCAGTTGTCTTATTTGCGCCTGCTAGTATCTTACTAGGAATGGTTTCTCCGTATGCAGCAAAGATTAAATTAGATGACTTGAGTAATTCTGCTTCTGTAGTCGGAAATTTGTATGCGATATCTACCTTGGGGAGCATTTTCGGAACATTTCTGGCTGGGTTTTATTTGATTCCGCATTTTGGGACAAATAAATTACTGATTATAATGGCGGCAATTTTGCTGATAGTTTCGTTTATGCTTTCTAGAGATTTTCTTAGGGGCATAAGGATGTTCTTTTTAGTGAGTCTTTTTTTAGCATGGATTATGATTGGTAAGACTGCTCAGATTATTAGCGAAGAGGGATTTTTGGATATTGATACGGAGTATAATCGAATCTGGATTTATAATACTGAGAACGTTGAAAAAAAAGCTCGCGTAAGGGTGATGGGAATTAATAATGAAAATCATTCCGCGATGTTTTTAGATAGTGATGAGTTAGTTAATGACTACACTAAGTTCTATCATTTGGCGAGGTTTTTCAGTCCTGACTTTAAGACTACTCTAATGATAGGCGGGGCGGGATATTCCTATCCAAAAGATTTTTTAAAAAAATATCAAAATGCCACAATGGATGTTGTTGAAATTGACCCTAAGGTGACGGAACTTGCTAAAAAATATTTTAGATTAAAAGATGATTCTCGACTTAATATTTTTCATGAAGATGGAAGGGTGTACTTGAATAAGGTTGAGAAAAAGTACGATGTTATTTTTGGAGATGCTTTTAGCTCAAGGTGTTCAGTCCCATATCATTTAACAACAAGGGAAGCTATTCAAAAAGAATTTAATGCATTGAGTGATGATGGTGTGGTGATTTTGAATTTAGTAGCTTCGCTAGAAGGCGAGAAGAATTTATTTTTAAATGCAGAATACGCTACGTATAAAAGTGTTTTTCCTCAAGTTTTTTTGTTTCCAGTGAGAGATATGAATAATAAAGAGAGTTATCAAAATATAATCCTAGTAGCACTAAAATCTGAAAAAGAAATTAGTTTCAAAAGCGATGATTTGGAGATTAAGGGTTATTTGGATCACTTATGGAAAGAGAAAATAGAGGTAAATCAGCCAATACTAACTGATGATTATGCCCCGGTTGATTATTATATAAATAAAATATTATAAATTTAATAAAAAATGATAAAAAAAATATTTTCAGAATTAAAACTATCAAAAGGATTGAAATTACTATTAGGAGCTAGATCAATTATGTTGATTATTCAGGGTTTTTCGGGATTGTTTTTGCCTATATTTTTATTCGATATTCTGGATCGCAATATAAATTTTGTTGCGTTATTTTATATATGCGCGTCTCTTTTTGTTGTGCTTATGGTGCCTATTGGGGCTAAGTTTTTGGGGTCATTTGGGTTTAGGAACTCCTTGAGAATTAGCGTGCTAATTGGAATTTCTATTTATGTATTGCTTTATTTTGCTAATGAAGATAATTTTTTAGTACTACTTCCGATAGTGTCATTTATGATGGCAATGAATTCTATTTTTTATTGGGTTCCATATCATGTTGAATTTTCAAAACTTACAGATGACAGCAGTAGAGGGAGTCAATTAAGTTTATTTCGCATTATTGGAAGTGTTTTGTCTGCTATTGTTCCCTTGACTGCAGGTTTATTGATTGCAGTATATGGCTTTAAATTTATTTTCATAGTAGTTATTGTGCTGTACGTTATCTCAAGTATTTTCTATATTAAGCTTCCGCGAATTGATGAAAAATTTGAGTGGAGTTATTTTCAAACTTTTAGGGAATGTTTTGGTAAGAAAAACAGAAGGGAGTCAATGGCGTTTATGTTTGAAGGTGTAGAAGGGATAGTCGGTAGCGCTATTTGGCCGATATTTATCTATGATTTATTGAGAGGTAATTATTTTCAAGTTGGAGCAGTCTCTGCTTTGACGGTAATGGTTACAGTATTTTTAAATTTTAGTTTGGGCAAGTATATGGACAAGGGTAAAGGTAATAAGGGTAAGATTTTGAATTTTGGAGCAATAATGTATTCAATGGGGTGGGTTGTAAAAATATTTGTGCTAACCGCTTTTCAAATTTTTGTTGTAGGTGTTTATCATATGATTGTTGGAATATTTTTTAGATCTTCATTTAATGTAATGACCTATGATTTATTCTCAAGAAGTGAGCATTATGTTGATGAATATACTGTCTTAAGAGAAATCGCAATAAATACTGGAAGAATTTTAGCTTTAATTTTCATAATTATAACTTCGTTCTATTTTTCTTTGCAATGGGTATTCTTGATTGCAGCAATGGCTGTAATTTCAATGAATTCTTTTAGGAAGGAATTGAAAGTTTAAAAGTTAGTTGCTAAGAATTTTCACTGTAAAATTGTAAAATTTAGATATAAAATATGTTTGATTCACATGCACATGTAAATATGAAAGCCTTTAGGGAGGATGCTGATAAAGTGATTGAGAAATCCCTAGAGCATAATACGCAGATGATTAATGTTGGTTCTGATTTGAAAAACAGTAAAAGAGCAATTGAGTATGCTGAAAAATATGAGGACGGAGTTTGGGCAGCTGTGGGATTTCATCCGGCTAACATTAATCAAGTTCTGCGCAAAGGTAAAAGTGGGGAAATTGTTGATTTTGATGAATTTCGTGAACTTGCAAAAAATGAAAAAGTTGTGGCAATTGGTGAGGTTGGAATTGACTATCATCACTTTGAAGAGGGAGATGATATTGAAATGATGAAGAAAAAACAAAAAGAAGTTTTTGAGAAATTTATTGACTTGGCTAATGAAATTGAAAAACCCCTGATAATTCATGGGTGGGATTCGTATCCGGATATTTTGGAAATCCTTGAGAAAAAACCTGTCCTAAAAAAGGGAGTAATTCATAGTTTCATTGGGAGCTACAAGACGGCAAGACTTTTTAGGGAGCTTGGCTTTAAACTTGGCTTCAATGGAATTGCAACTTATTCAGAGTCGTATGATAAGGTTTTAAAAGATACTCCAATGGAAGATATTTTAATTGAAACTGACTGTCCCTACCTCACTCCAAGACCACTCCTGAGGGATGATCGAAATGAGCCAATGAATGTTTCGCATGTTGCTGAGAAAGTAGCAGCTGTTAAGGATGTGAGTATTGAGGATGTGGAAGAAATTACCACTGAAAATGCTTTAAAAATCTTTAAAATCTAGCAGTTAAAAATATTTTAGGGTACTGTTTTTAGTGAATTTTAGAAGGAAATTAAGTAATATTTGTTAAATGGTTAATATTGGCTTAATAGCGGGATAAAAAGCACATTAATGTGAATGAAATATTTACGAAATTCATCTTTTCTTCATATTTATTTTAGGAAATCCTTGACATATTTTTTAACTTAGTATATTATCGAAAACGTTGTGATAAAAAATATTTGCAACGTTTTTAGAACTTTAACAGTTTAATATAATCTTTTCAGGAGAAAAGAGATGAGATATAAGATGCTTTATGCTATTTTGGTTTCGTTTATTTTTCTAAATCTTATTGGTTGCAGTGAGAAAAAGATTTCGCTACACATTAATGAGATTCCAGTTATTCTTGATAATAATAAAATATCACTATTGAAAATAGGATCTTTTATTGTTTTAAAAGATAAACATGAAGGACCTCGATTTATTTCGGTTATGAAAGATTTCGAGGTTTATAAGAATTCAGAAGTTGCTAGTATTCAACTGTCTGTTTCAAATCCAGAGGATGTTACTTACCAAGTCTGGACTAGAGAAGAGTTTTTGGACGATGAGAATTCTATTTTAACTTCGGGAGTGAGAAGGAGGGTTCCAGATCCACCCGAAGGTGAAAATTACAAAATAGATCTTCCTTGTGAACCGAGAGGTAAATACGTTAGGCTTTGGGTGACACTGAAAAGTGTCAAAGGAGAGGCGTTAATTGAATTAGTGCCTATCACTTATTACTTATCTTACTTTGAAAAAGGAGGTGGTTTTATCGAAGAGGCTCAAATGTAGTTTCAATTTCGTTAAAAAACAATTTTATTGTAAAAAATGCATTTTGGAGAAAATACAATGCAAATCGTGAAAAAAACCCTTTTGACTATTGCCGCAATCGCCATGATGGCATCGCCTGCCTTGGCTGGTGTTAATATCGATCTGAGTACCTATCAAAATCAACGTAACTATGTGACGGGATATCCCGTTGCTGTATTTGTTGATTCGTCTGATCTTCAGCTCGTGTCCCTCAATACCAGTGCTTTTCTGGGAAATATTAATCTTTCCGGAAGCATTGCCCAGGGTTCGGCGTATAACAATCATTCGCAGAGCGGTGACGACTACACTGATGTAGCTGGTGAACGTGTTGGCGTGATTGATTTCAATTCTTCCACGTTTCTGTTTGGCGGTACTTCGTTGACGGTATATCAGACCTTTCTGGGAAACACCGATGTTGTTAATCTGGGTAGTTCGTCCAGGGTGGCTGATGACACTCGTTTTACCGAGCGGATGCAAGGTAGCGCTGGTGGTCTCTCTGGCTTGAGTGCAAACACTTTGTTTGCCAGTATGAAAGGCTATGAGGCGCATACCACTAACGGAGGATACACCACTGATGTAGGTGGAGTAGAGTCCTTTCTTGTGGAGACCAATGGAGCCGATCATGGAGGATGGTATTCGCCTTCTTTCTACACCGGAGTCAACATCAATCGTGACTATAACCTCAACAATTATCAAGGTCCCGGCTATCAAGTTGCTAGTCAGAGTTTGAACCTTGGAATTGGCTTGGCGGTCTTTGGCAATGCTGGGGCAAGCGTTGATTATAGTAGCATGGATGTGAGCTCTATGCAGCAAGTGACCAGAAATGGAGCGATGAGCACATGGTCAGCTACTACGGTTGATATTATTGCTAAAAGTTTACCGAGCCGTCTTATTGTTAGTCATCAGATGTAAGTTACATTTGGTAAACTGTTAACCTGAAAAAAGAGCACGAGTCCCAATGGATTCGTGCTCGTTATGTCATTTAAGAAGCATATAAAAAAATCAAGGAGACATTGAAATATGAAGAATAAATTTATTGCTATTACCTTGGCTGGAATGTTGGTTTTTTCCGGAAGTGTATTTGCCAGTTCGAATGATATTAAGGTGGACGTTGATGATACAAACATTAACTTGATGGATCAGGGGGACATTGTTAACAATGTTGGCATGAGTCTGAAGTTTCCTGAATCAAAAAGGGTAACGCCGACACATCAGTATAATCCTGGACCAGTTCCGTTTCCGGTTGGTGGTGCTCAAGATGATCTTGGAAATAGAGGTCATCGATTTATGGATGCTATTCAATTCGTGATAGATGAGATGGTGGACCAGGGAAAGAATGAAATTACCTTTCCGCGGCACAAGATTGAGGCAGCTGTTGAGGATGCCAAAATCTTGGGATACTTCGGTCCTGATCCTGTAATGAAGCCGACCAATCAGTATAAAGAGGGGTCATTTGATCCTGTGGATAAAGTCGTTGTTCGGTATAAGCCCATTGCTTATAATTCGAAAACAGGCGGTGTTTGTACTATTAATTTTGAAACGGGTGATGCTGTTTGTGGCTGGAAGCATTTCAAGCGAGGGGGTGATTATGTAAGCGCAGGGTCTGCTAGTATTATTTCCAAGGATGAAGATCTTACCTCCGCAGCTAACTTCTTCGCAGCTCTCTCATATGCAGCAGATCGAGGCTATGATTATGTTGATATTAGAGCTAATAATATCGATCGTATTGCTACCGTAGATGCCAGTAGTTTTTCAATTGGATCCAGTGGATCCAGTGGTACTGACTTTGCAAGCGCATCTGTTTCTGGATTACTTGGACTTAATTATGCCAAAACCAGCGGCACCAATGAGACAGTAAAAGATCCATGGATTCAAGTAAAATTTGCTGTTACGGCTGAAAAAGCTAAAGCTTTTGAAAATGCTATGAAGAAGAAAGAGGCAAAAGAAGAAAAGAAGAATTAAGTATCTTTTGCTAAACTAGAAAGATTAACGTTAAACTAGGAGATATAGTGACGGGTGTGCTTTAATATAAGCGCTCCCGTTTTTTATTTTCTTGGAATCCCCCCTTGAATAGTATCTGTGATTATATTGATTTTTGTATGCAGATATGTATAATGATGGGGCTAGTTGTTTTGCAGATATATTCTAATTAATTCAGAGGAGGGGCAAGAATGAATATTCAGGATGTTGAAAGGCTTTATAGTGGGATTCAAGAGATTGATAGAAAGAAGAATCTTATTGAATTGACTATGAAGATTTTAATAAGGATTTTAAATAGTCATTTTGATGAGTTTATAAAGGTAAGGAGGTGTAAGGTTCCTGCCGGATGTTTTTCTTATTGTGATTCCGATGAAATCATTGCTAGTAAGGTGATTGCGAAAGATGTGGTTTTTGAGGTTGAAGCCACAAAAAATAATGAAATTAAATTCTATTTAAAACAAGGAAGATGTCTTATGATCATAGGTGATCGTGGCAATCATATGGCTCTTGGTGACATTCCATCGATTTATGATCATTTGCCCGCAATGATGAGTTTTCTATTGAACGAATTTTCTGAATTGAAAATAGAAGAGTCTATTGATTTCTACAAGGAGCAAGCTCCTGATTGATGTGTGAGTTTGAGTAACGAGGTGATAAAAATCACTTCGTTTTTTTATTCTTTTTTACTACAGTAAACTCGTTTTAGAGATAATAAGTGCCCCTAATTAACGAATCAACTAAGTCACTAATTAGCTAAAATTGAAATAATTGACATTTATAGAATCATCGACTATAATAAATTGTGTTTAAATAGTATTTGAATAATAAATTGAAAAATTTCAGTGGAATAATAAAGGGTGTTGCAATGTACACGAGTGCTTCAATTCTTGGACCAATATTGGTTTTCGGATCAATTGGGTGGATGTTGGATAGAAGGTTTGAAACAAAGCCACTTTGGTTGTTGATTTTTATTGGTATTGCGTTTATAGTAACCAATGTAATGCTTTTCAAACAAGTTCGGAAAATGACTGGAATGATTGATGATTTAGGAGCAGAAGGGGAGGATAAAAAGGATGAAAAAAAGTAAAATATTAAATTTTTTAAATAATAAAAATTAAAAAATTTCAATAAGTTCAAAACTGATGCAATTCAGTATTGATTTTGTTTGTTTAATTTACGAACAGTTGAAATTTTATTCTAACAATGGGTCTAAATATTTCTTTATCACCGGAGGTTATTTTTAGTTTAGGTTCGTTTCCAGTCACAAACGCGTTTTTTGTGTCTATTTTTGTGACCATTCTAGTATTAGCGATTTTTTTAATCACTAGAATTAAATTTAAGGCAATTCCAGGAAGACTACAGTCTTTGATGGAGATTTTGATTGAAGGAAGTTTTGATTTTGTGGAGTCTATTATTGGTGATAGGGAGAAGGCAAAAAAGATTTTTCCACTAGCTTTTACCATGTTTGTCTTCATTCTTATTTCAAACTTACTTACATATATCCCAGGTCAAGCTGCAATATCATTGGCAACTGAGGAGGGCACAGTCCCTCTTTTTCGTGCTGCAATGGCGGATTATGGAATGGTTTTTGTGATGACGATGGTGACTGTGATTTTGGTTCAGATTATTGCGATTGTTGTGCATGGTCCTTTTGGATATCTCGGTAAGTTTTTTAACTTCAGGAGTCCGTTGGGATTTTTCTTGGGAATCATGGATATTATTGGGGAGATTGCAAAGGTTGTTTCTTTGTCATTTCGTTTGTTTGGAAATATTTTTGCTGGAGAAGTTTTGGGAGCTGTGATGCTTTTTTTAGCGCCGTTTTTTGTTCCACTACCATTTATGTTTTTGGGACTTCTAACATCAGTTGTTCAGGCATTTGTGTTTGCAGTGCTGACGCTAGTATTTGTTTCATTGGCATCCACAATAGAAGAAGACGCATTAGTAGAAGAGGCGTCGATTTAGATTTCAATTAAGACCTTGGGATCTTGGGTAATACATTTTTCTCGCTTTTCGTTCCAGTTGGTACGGTGCTTTGAAAAATGTAATATCCAAGATCCTGACCGAACGAGATTTGAGAATGGATTAAAGTTGTCATTCTGAACTTGAGCTGGGATTCAAAGGAATCCTGAAACAAGTTCAGGGTGACAGATAAAAGTGAGTTTTAAGAAATTAATTAATTAAATAGAATAAAAAAATGGAAGCAGAAGTATATAAATATTTAGCAGCTGGTATTGCTGTTGGATTAGGAGCTATTGGTCCTGGTATTGGTGAGGGTATTATTGCATCAAAGGCTTTGGAGGCTATCGGAAGAAATCCTGAGGCAGCTAACAAAATTACTCCATTGATGTTTGTAACTATGGCGATTGCTGAATCAACAGCTATCTACGCTCTAGTTGTTGCTCTTATCATTCTTTTTGGTTAAGAAGCGAAGTATGTCTCATGTCCGTGCGATGTGAGACACCTTGGCAGTTTAATCAGATATATGAATTACAATGCAAATAGTGTTTGTGATTTTGAAGATAATATAATTAACGTAATTTATTAAAGTACTAGTTACGAGTTACTGATTACTAGTTACTAAATTTAAAAAAATGGAACTTATAAATGCTTTAGGCTTAAATTGGAAAATTCTTATTGCACAACTTATAAACTTCGCAGTGCTTTTGTTTGTTTTGTATAAATTTGCATACAATCCAATTTTGAAAATGCTGGATGACAGAAAAGATAAAATTGAAAAAGGAATAAAGGATGCAGAAAGTGCAACAGACAAGTTGGTTGAAATTGAAAGGAAAGAGAAAAAGGTTTTAATTGATGCTAGAAAAGAGGCTCAAAAAATAATCTCAACTGCAGAGGATATGGCTAAGAGAAATAAGGAAGATATTATGGAGGAGGCTAAGAATCAATCTCAGGGTATTTTGGATAAGACGAAAAAGATTATCGAGCAAGAAAAGAGTCAGATGATGTCTGAGGTTAAGAAAGAGGTTATTGAATTGGTTTATGCTGCTACTCAAAAAATTACTGAGGAAAAAATCAATGAAGAAAGCGACAAGAAGATAATCGAGTCTGTGATTAATAGTAACTAGTTAAAGTTTAAATAATTAAAAAAAATGAAAACAACTGCAAAGCAATACGCACAAGTTTTATACGACTTAATAAAAGGAAAGAATCAGGATGAGGTTGATGTTGTTGTTTTAAAATTTGCCCAAGAGTTAAGGAATAGCCGAAAAATGAAAATGGCTAGAAAAATTATTGAAACTTTTAATGACATATATAATAAAGAAAATGGTATTATTGAGGCAGAAGCTGTTAGTGCTAGGGAATTGTCAGGTGATCAGATGAGCAAAATTTCTGAATTTTTGAAAAATAAGTATGAGGCCAGTGAGATAATTCTGGATAATAAAGTGGAAAAGAGCATTGTTGGCGGACTAATAATTAAGGCTGGAGATGATGTGATTGATGGAAGTGTGAGTGGTAAAGTAGAGAACCTAAGAAAGAGCTTGTTGAGGTAAGAATTTAATAAATTAGAATTTTTTAATATAAATTAACAAATCAGTTGAATTTAAAATATTATGAAAAATCATATAATCGAAGAGCTAAAGAATAAAATTGATAAATTTGAGGCTGAAACTCAGACTGAAAAAGTTGGAGAAGTGATTGAAATTGGGGATGGAGTTGCAAAAATTTCTGGTCTTAGTGATGCTATGGCTAGTGAAATGCTTGAATTTCCTGGAGGAGTTTATGGTGTAGCACTTAATCTTGAGGAGGATCAGGTTGGTGCAATGATTTTGGGTAGCTATAGAGGAATCAAAGAGGGGGACGAAGTGAAATCAACTGGAAAAATTCTTTCTATCCCAGTTTCTGACAAGATGATTGGTAGAGTAATTAATCCTTTAGGTGAAGTGATTGATGGAAAAGAAGAAATTAAAACAGATGAATTCTATCCAATTGAAAGAACTGCTCCTGGTGTGATTGATAGGAAATCAGTTCATCAACCTGTTCAAACTGGTATTAAGGCTATCGATGCGATGATTCCAGTAGGAAGAGGTCAAAGAGAGCTTATTATTGGAGATAGACAAACAGGAAAGACTGCGATTGCAATTGATGCGATTATTAATCAAAAGGGTCAAGATATGATCTGTATTTATGTTGCTATCGGTCAAAAGGAGTCAAAAATAGCAAGAATTGTTAATGAGCTTGAAAAGGCTGGCGCAATGGATCATACAATTGTTGTGCTTGCTGGAGCATCTGATCCTGCAGCGTTTTCATTTATTTCTCCATATTCAGGATGTGCTATTGCTGAATACTTTATGGACCAAGGAAAAGATGTGATGGTTGTTTATGATGATTTAAGTAAGCATGCTTGGGCATATCGTCAAACTTCATTGATTCTAAAAAGACCTCCTGGGCGTGAGGCTTATCCTGGTGATATCTTTTATCTTCATTCAAGGCTTCTTGAAAGAAGTGCTAAGCTTAATGAGGAATTTGGAGGAGGTTCTATTACAGCACTTCCAATTATTGAAACTCAGGCGGGAGATGTTAGCGCATATATTCCAACAAATGTTATTTCTATTACTGATGGGCAAATATACCTTGAGTCAGACTTGTTTAATAAGGGTATTCGTCCTGCGGTAAGTGTTGGTCTTTCTGTTTCTCGTGTAGGTTCAGCTGCTCAAGCGAAAGCTATGAAGAAAGTTTCTGGTAAATTGAGATTGGACTTAGCTCAATTCAGAGAACTTGAAGCATTTGCTCAATTTGGTTCTGACTTGGATGAAAAAACAAGAAAACAAATCGAAAGAGGTCAAAGAACAATTGAAATCTTGAAGCAAGGTCAATACGACCCAATGTTGATGGAAAATCAAGTTACTATTTTGTATGCTCTTACTCAAGGATTTATGGATGATGTTGCAATTGAGAATGTTTCTGATTGGGAGAGAAATTTCCACAAATACATGAAGTCTTCACAAAAAGAAGTTCTTGATGCTATTGAGGCGAAGCAGGAATTGACTGATGAGATTGTCGAGAAACTTGAGAAGGCAATTGTGGAATTTAAGGATGTGTATCAGGACGGAGCTAATGCTAAATAATTTAAATTATTGTTAATTTCAATATTAGATGAGTTCAACAAAAGAAATAAGAAGAAGAATAGGTTCCATTAAGAATACTGGTAAGATTACCAGGGCTATGGAAATGGTTTCAGCAGCTAAGATGAGAAAGTCTGTTGAGAGCGTAATTAAGGTACGCGAGTACGCTCATAGTGCTTGGAGTATTTTAGCTAATCTTTCAAGAACTTTCGATAGGCATGATCATAAGCTTTTAGAAACCAGGGAGGTAAAAGGTGTTTTAATGGTTGTGATTGCTTCAAATAGGGGTTTGTGTGGTTCTTATAACTCACAAACATTGAGGAAGATTAAGGCTGAAATTGAAAATCCAGAAAATCTTAAGGTTAATAAGGTTGGAGATAAGAGGATTGATTCTACTGTTTCAAATGCAGATTTAAAAATCGATTTTGTAACTGTTGGTAGAAAGGGAGATGAAATAGTTAGGAAGTTAAAAAAAGAAATAATTGCTTCTTTTGCTGATCTGACATATCTCCCAAAAAGTGAAGATGTTCGTCCTCTTGCAAAGTTGGTAACCGATGAATATCTCGCGGGTAATTATGATAAGGTTGTAATCGCTTATACTGATTATATCTCGACAATTTCTCAGAAAACAAAAATTCGTCAACTCCTTCCAATTTCAAGGACTGATCTGGAGAAGCAAATTTCTGATATGGATGGTGTTGCAAAGGATGATGGAGTAAAGGAGCCTAAGTTTGAATACAAAGTAGAGCCTAATCCAAGTGAAGTTTTGGATAACATTTTACCAAGACTTTTGGAGATGCAGATTTTTCATGCAATTGTTGAGTCGAATGCTTCAAAGGAATCAGCCCGTATGATAGCTATGAGAAATGCAACTGAAGCAGCTGGTGAAATGGCAGATGATTTGACGTTTGTATATAATCAAATTAGGCAATCAAAGATTACTCAAGAAATCGCAGAAATTTCAGCAGGTAGGGCAGCACTTGAGTAGGTTATTGATCAAAATTAATAATTAGGAATGAATAACGAAGTGTCATTCTGAGCTTGATTTGGAATTTGAGAGGATTCTAAGGCAAGCTCAGAGTGGCAAGTGTATATTGTAAAAAATAATTTTAAGATACTAGTTACTAGTTGTTAAATACTGGTTACTAAAAATAACATTTATGAATATTGGAAAAGTATCACAAGTTATTGGTCCAGTTGTGGATGTTGAATTTGAGGAAAAGCTTCCAAGAATTTACGACGCACTTGAGATTAATCTTGGGGAAGATAAGAGGTTAGTATTGGAAACTCATCAGCATTTGGGTGGAAATAAGGTAAGAGCTGTTGCTATGGGTGCTACTGATGGTCTTAAGCGTGGTTTGGAGGTAAAAGACACTGAGTCACCAATTCAAGTTCCTGTTGGGGAAAAAACTCTTGGAAGAATGTTTAATCTTTTGGGAGATACAATTGATGGTAAAGAATTACTTGAGGCTGAACAAAAAGACCCGATTCATAGAGATGCTCCTGATTTTAAGGATCAATCTACTGAAGCTGAGATTTTTGAAACCGGAATCAAGGTAATTGATTTGATTTGCCCGTTTATTAAGGGTGGTAAAGTGGGTCTTTTTGGTGGTGCTGGAGTTGGTAAAACTGTTATTATTCAGGAGCTTATTCGAAATATTGCTCAAGAGCATGGTGGTTATTCTATATTTGCAGGAGTAGGAGAGAGAACTCGTGAAGGAAATGATCTTTATCATGAAATGAAAGATTCTGGAGTTTTAGACAAAACAGCTCTGGTATTTGGTCAAATGAATGAGCCTCCTGGGGCGCGTCAAAGAGTTGCTCTTAGTGCACTAACGATGGCGGAACATTTCCGTGATAGAGAGAATAAGGACGTTCTTCTTTTCGTTGATAATATTTTCCGTTTCACTCAGGCAGGTAGCGAGGTATCAGCTCTTTTGGGTAGAATTCCATCAGCTGTAGGATATCAACCAACGTTAGCTGAAGAGATGGGTCAGCTTCAAGAAAGAATTACTTCAACAAAGAATGGATCAATTACATCAGTACAAGCTGTTTATGTTCCAGCTGATGATTTGACTGACCCGGCTCCAGCAACAACTTTTGGTCATCTTGACTCAACTGTTGTACTTTCTCGTGGACTTTCAGAAATCGGAATTTATCCTGCTGTAGATCCGTTGGATTCAAATTCAACAATTCTAGATCCAAATATTGTTGGAGAAGAACACTATAATGTTGCTCGTGGAGTACAGCAAGTTCTTCAGAGGTACAAAGATTTGCAAGATATTATCGCAATCTTAGGAATGGAGGAACTTTCAGATGAGGACAGAGTTGCAGTAGCGAGGGCAAGAAAGATTCAGAAATTCCTTTCACAACCTTTCTTTGTTGCAGAGCAATTTACAGGAGCACCTGGAAAATACGTGAAGCTTTCCGAGACTATTAAGGGATTCAAGATGATTTTAGATGGAGAAATGGATGATGTTGATGAGCAAGACTTCTACATGAAGGGAAGTATTGATGAAATTACTTCATCTAAAAAAGAAGATAAATAAATTGTAAAGAAATTTACTTCAAATGAAAGATAACAAATCAATAAAATTTAAAATAGTTACGCCAGAAAAAACTGTATATAAAGATGTTGTTTATCAATCGACTCTTCCAGTTTCTGATGGAGATGTGACAATTCTTCCTGATCATAGATCATATATTGCTTCATTGAAGCCTGGTGAGATTGTGATTAAAAAAGAGAAGGGGGATTCAGAAGTAATCAGTATAGCTGTGGCGGGTGGTTTTGTGGAGTTTCATAAGAATCAATTGGTGATTTTAGCTGATGCTGCAGAAAGAACTGAAGATCTTGATATTGAGGAAATTGAAAAAGCTAAAAAAAGAGCCGAGGATATAAAGAGTAAAAGGATCTCTTTAGATGAAAATGAATACGCAAGAGTGGTGTCTGAAATTGAAAAGGGATTGGTTTGGTCTAAGATTGCTAGAAAATATTCCTCAAGAAGAATGAAATAAATCTTGGTCTGTGATTTCTAACTAAAAAATGATGCAAAGCGCATCATTTTTTTATTTGGAGTATTCCACTTTTTAGTATATAATAATAGGGTGTTTCTTTGTGATAAAAATCATAAAAAATGCAATAAAATGAAGGTCTGAAAAACAGCTAAATGTTCAATCATAGAAACAAAAATAAATCGATAAAAACCCTTCTTTTATCTATAATACTACTCTTGGTGAGTGGGCTGTTTTTACTTACTCAAGTAGCACTAGCTCAAATAGACAAAGCGCTAGATATTTCAGCATATATCCTCGATAAAAATAATGAAGCGGTAAGTGATGGAACATACTCAGTAAGATTTGCAATATACACATCAAAAACAGGAGGAAGCAGTGAATGGTCAGAAACCCAAGACGTAGAAGTTAAGGGTGGGCTCTTTGATACTCAATTAGGGCAAGATAAAAATCTTCCAGAAGACATAGATTTCTCAGAAAAAGAATACTACATAGGAATTAAAATTGAGAATGATTCAGAATCAAAACCAAGAAAACCAATTGGATATGTTCCTTTGGCTCTAAACTCAGATAAACTTCAAGGTTATATTGTGGGAACAGGGGAAGATAATATTCCAATCCTGAATGAAGATGGAGAGATTAGCTCAGACCTTTTGCCAATTGGATCAAAAGAAGATAAGCTCATTGTTCTAAATGAAGACGGAGAAATTGATGAAGAATTCATTCCAACAGGAACAGGAGATAGCGACTACGTTCAAGGAGACGACGACAGACTGCATGATCAAAACACAGACACAGGAACAAAATCTCTAACTTTCAATCTAGGAAGAAACAAAGCTGTTTCAAATAACTTTGATCTAACTGTTTCAAACAGTTCAGCAAAACCAGCTTTGAGATACAACGGAGCAAGTTCAACTTGGCAGTACTCAAACGACGGAATAACTTACAGTGACATTGGTAGCGCTACAGGAAACTATCTGGACACTACAGGGGGAACAATGACTGGAAATATTACTTTTAATTCAACTCAAACATTTGGAGGTTCAAGTCTGACTGAATTAGGTTATCTAAATGCACTTACTTTAGTGCCAGGCTCAGTTCCATATGCATCAAGCTCAACCGCTCTGGCATCACTAGATGGTGTGGCTGGAGATGACGCGCAATATCTAAGATTCAATTGGAATGCAGGAGTGCCAACACTATCTTGGGAAACAGTATCATCAGGAGGGACTTTCAACGACTTCACTCTTTCAGGAGACTCTGGAACAGATCAAGCTATTGAAGATGGAAACACTCTGGAAATTGCAGGAGGAGCAAACATCTCAACAGTAGCTAGTGCAACTGACACAATTACAATTAATCTAGGTTCAACAATCTCAGGAACGACTTGGAATGGTTCAATTATTGGAGTTGCTTATGGTGGAACAGGACTGGCTAGTTACACAACTGGAGACTTGATTTACGCATCAGGAACAACGACCCTATCAAAACTTGCAGGAGTAGCAACAGGAAACTCACTAATCTCTGGAGGAGTAGGAGTAGCTCCAAGCTGGGGAAAGATTGGACTCACAACTCATGTTTCAGGAACTCTTCCTGCAGCTAATGGAGGAACAGGAATAGACACAAGCTCATCAACAGGGGTTCCGACCATTTCAAGTGGAACATGGTCTGTTTCAGCAACACTTCCTGATTCACTGGTTGCAAATAATCTAACAATAGCTAGTGGTACAATTGGAACTTCAGCAATAACTTTAGTTAATTCAGCAACTCCGACACCAACTACAGAGGCTGTGATTGAGTGGGATAGTGATGATAATAGATTGGTTATTGGGGATGGATCAGGTCAGACTACTTTCTATTCAGGACAAGGAGCAGGAGGATCTTTTACATTGGCAGGAGATTCAGGAAGTGAGACAGTGCAAAATGGGAATACGTTAACAATTGCAGGTGGAACTAACTTAACCTCAGCTGTATCAGCTACTGATACAGCAACAATTAATCTAGACTCAACAATCTCAGGCGTAACTTGGAATGGAACTGCAATCGGAGCAACTTATGGAGGAACGGGAATTGACACATCAAGTTCAACTGGAGTACCAACCATTTCAAGTGGAACATGGTCTGTTTCATCAACTCTAGGAGTCGCAACAGGAGGAACAGGGCTAGCGTCTTACACAGTAGGAGACTTGATTTACGCATCAGGAACAACGACCCTATCAAAACTTGCAGGAGTAGCAACAGGAAACTCACTAATCTCTGGAGGAGTAGGAGTAGCTCCAGGCTGGGGAAAGATTGGACTCACAACTCATGTTTCAGGAACTCTTCCTGCAGCTAATGGAGGAACAGGAATAGACACAAGCTCATCAACAGGGGTTCCGACCATTTCAAGTGGAACATGGTCTGTTTCAGCAACACTTCCTGATTCACTGGTCGCAAATAATCTAACAATAGCTAGTGGTACAATTGGAACTTCAGCAATAACTTTAGTTAATTCAGCAACTCCGACACCAACTACAGAGGCTGTGATTGAGTGGGATAGTGATGATAATAGATTGGTTATTGGGGATGGATCAGGTCAGACTACTTTCTATTCAGGACAAGGAGCAGGAGGATCTTTTACATTGGCAGGAGATTCAGGAAGTGAGACAGTGCAAAATGGGAATACGTTAACAATTGCAGGTGGAACTAACTTAACCTCAGCTGTATCAGCTACTGATACAGCAACAATTAATCTAGACTCAACAATCTCAGGCGTAACTTGGAATGGAACTGCAATCGGAGCAACCTATGGAGGAACAGGAATTGACACATCAAGTTCAACTGGAGTACCAACCATTTCAAGTGGAACATGGTCTGTTTCAGCAACTCTAGGAGTCGCAACAGGAGGAACAGGGCTAGCGTCTTACACAGTAGGAGACTTGATTTACGCATCAGGAACAACGACCCTATCAAAACTAGCAGGAGTAGCTACAGGAAACTCACTAATCTCTGGAGGAGTAGGGGTTTCACCAAGTTGGGGAAAGATTGGACTTTCAACTCATGTCTCAGGAACTCTTCCTGCAGCTAATGGAGGAACCGGAACAGCAACACAATTTACAACCGGTTCGTTAGTTTTTGCTGGAGCTAGTGGGGTTTATTCTCAAGATAATTCTAATTTGTTTTGGGATGATACGAGTGATTACCTAGGAATTGGAAACGCAACTCCAGAAGTAGCGCTGCACATTGGTTCAACATCATCAACGCTTGCAGCAGCGAGTGACAGCGTGATGGTTTCAGGGGATCTTGAGGTAGCAGGAAGCGCATATCTTGGAGCAATGGAATTTGCTGCAAATAGTGGAGCGGTCTCATGGGTAGATATGCCAGTGACATCATCTGCATCTATTGGTACGGTGGAAAGTTACAGCGCAATGATTGATGGAAGTAGCATTCTAACTGTTTATGCTGAATCAGATGGAGCGGGAGGAATCAGGAATAATGGAATCGGTCTTGGAACGATTTCTCCAGAGACAATGCTGGATGTTGCAGGAACAACAAGAACAACTGCAGCGACTACTACAGTCTTGACAGGAACAATTGATCCTGTTGCAAGCACAACAGTAACGGGTGTGGGGACGATATTTACAGATGAATTGATCGTGGGAGATAGAATTACAGTAACGGGGCAAACAAGAACGGTGATGGCAATTGCAAGTGACACAAGTTTGACAGTAGGTGCGGCGTTTTCAGATAATGCAAATGATACATCTCCAGATAAATTACCAGCTCAATTCATTGTCAGGGATTCGAGTGATAATGTTGATTTTGTTATTAGCGAACGAGGATATGCTGGGATTGGAATAACAAATCCAAATGAAAAACTGGTTATTGACTCAGGAAGTGTGCTTTTAGATAACGCTCAAGGTTATAAAATTAACGACTCTACTGGTATAGCTAGAGCATTGGTTTCATATACTACGTTAAATAATGCTCAGTTTAGTAATAGGGCTTCAACCGGTAATGTTCAGATATTAAATAGTAATGATTCAGGAGAAATTGCTTTTTACACAGGAAGTGGATCCACTGAAAGGGCAAGGTTTATTGCGGATGGATCTTTTGGTATTGGTGCTGCTGCAACAGCCCCAACTCACTTAATTGAATTGGATTCAGATACTTATGGAACAACTTCTGGTTGGACAGATGTGTCTGATAGAAATAAGAAGGAAAACTTTACTAAACTTAGCGATGTTACTGTGAATCCTGTGGGATTAGGAACATGGAATGGAAATGGCTCTACTATTGATGCGATTGAATATGCGGACGGATCAGATGTGAATTTGGATACAAGTGAGTTTTTCAATAGAATGTCAATTCTTCCAATTATGCAATGGAATTTCATCAATGAGGGAGACTACAATAAGATGAGCGATGAAGAGATTAGACATATTGGACCAACTGCTCAGGATTTCTATAAATTATTTGGACTCGGAGCGTCAGATACAAATGTTAAGGCAACAGATATGGCAGGTGTGGCTCTGTTTGGAGTTAAGGGGTTATTAGAAAAGACAGGCGAAAATAAAACTGTGATTGGTGATGTTAGTCTCAAAACAGACCAGAACGCCTCAACTTTGACAGAGCTTCAGACTTCAATTGACGAACAATTAGCATTAGTGGGATTGTCAATAAATGACATCAAGCTTTCAGATGATCAGCAAAATACTGACTTACTAACAGTGAGTGATCAGTTGGCTACACAAAACATGACAATCATTGAAATTGAAACAAGAATCACAGAAAATTTAAACCTAATTCAAACTCAAATAAGTAATCAACTGGCACTAGAAACACAGCTCCAAGGACAAATTCAAGAAATTGAAGAGCTTAAAACTCAAGATGAGGCAATTCTGGACTTTATGCTAGCAATTAACACAGATAATTTCATCACTAAAGATGGAGATGGGAATGTAACGTTAGAAGGAAACCTGAAAGCAGAGATAGTAGAAGGAAAAGGTTTCGTCATTACAATAGATGATGATGAAGCTCCAACAATCGGTAGAGCAACAATCTGTTCAGTGATTCCAGTAGATGAGGATGAGGATGACCTAGATGATTGTTCTGGAAATGCAATTCCAAAAGACGCGGATGAAGATGGAAATGATGACCTGACAAGTGAGTCAATGCCAGTGGATGAGGATGGTAATTGGATTGACGACAACACAGAAGAGGGAATCGTGAATGATGGAAAGACTATTTTTATTGAAACTAAGGCAATTAGTGATGATAGTAGGATATTTGTGACACCAAGGAGTGCTACTAGTCTCACCTTGTTCTCAGATAATGTGAAAATTGAAGAGGGATTCGATATTGGAGTTACTGAGATTACTGCTGATAATATCGAGTTTGATTGGTGGATTGTTGAAAGCACAGGTGGAAATTAAGCCTTTAGAGTAAGTGTGAATAGAAAACCCGTATTCTTACGCGGGTTTTTTTTTGACAAAAATATAAAAATATGTATAATAGTAGTGTGGAATTAATTTATAAAACTTAGTTTGATGCAAGTAAAAGATATATTTATTACTGATGTGATTATTACTCTCTTAGCGGAAGCGCAAAGAGGTTGGATTGCTTGTGTAAAAATAAACTAATTTTATAAAAAATATTTTCACAAAAAAGCAACTGACCTAAAGTCAGTTTTTTTGTTCTTTTTAGTAGCAAGTTGATGTAAGTGGGTAAATCGATTAAACATTTTTTTAAAGGAGATTTGTATGTTATCGATAGCAGTTCAGATATTGGAGAATTTTAGGTTTTCCACTAGTGTGGCATATGGCATTACTTTTGAGATTTGTGGTGAGGAGGATATATTAATTAAATTATCAGAAGATGTCGTTAAGGAAGGGTCTTTTAATAAGGTATCTTTTTCGGCAAATAGTAAAATTTTATTGCAGGAAAATACGCATAATTTTTACGAGATATATGCGATTGCTGCCGATCATGCAAATAGCAATAAACTAAGAGTGATCGAGGATGATTATACGTCATTAAAATAATTATTAGCAAACGTGTTAATAACGTGTAGTAACGGAGAATGTGTCCGTTGCTACATAAATTATTTCCTAGTGCTCAAGCGAGTCTTAACTTGGTAGTAAGAAAATTTATTTTTATCCGTAAAGTGAGAGTAGTTTGAATTTTATTGATAAAAATAAGCTATCTTTTGAATTAGCTTAAAGGTTCTTTTATAAATCTAGCACTGTATTGCTAGAAAACCAAAATCATTTTTTGGAGGATTTGGGATGCGTAAAAAGGTTTTGTTGAATGATGTTTGCTTAAGAGAGTCGGCTCAGGTGAGTAATGGGGCAATGTCTCCAAGAGATCAATCTGAATATGTGCGACTTTTATTGAAAGGTGGAATAGATGCTATTGAGATAGGTTTTCCAGGTAGCTCTGAGGAGCAGATGAAGCAATGCAGAAGAATTGTTCAATTTGTTGAATCGTGGAATGGGAATAAAAAGCCGATATTATCAGGATTGGCTAGGGCCACTAAAGCGGATATTGATGCGGTAAAAACTGCTGGGTGTGATATGGTTCATATTTATATTCCAGCTAGTGATGAATTTTTACTTACTCAATTTGATTCTGAAAAATACGGAGATTCTCCTGAGGGAAAAAGAAAATGGGTTATTGAACGAGCTATTGAGATGGTGGAATATGCGAAGTCAATAGGATTTGAGCATATTCAATATACTCCAGAAGATTCAGCTCGAACTGAGAGAATTTTTTTGGTTCAAATTATCAAAGCAGTCATTGATGCTGGTGTAACAAGGGTTAATATTGCGGACACTACGGGGCTCAGAGTTTTAAGCGAGTTTGGTGAGCTGATTGCATTTTTGTTTGATAATATTGAGGAGTTGAAGAGTGTGGTGGTCTCAGTCCATTGTCATAATGATAGTGGTTGCGCTAATGCAAATGCACTTCAATCTATCAATGCTGGAGTTAGCCAGATTGAGGGAACTTTTTATGGTCTAGGTGAGCGAAGTGGAATGACCGCTTTTGAGTCTATTATTATGAATATCAATTCTCGCAGAGATGTTTTCTCTGGAGTTGAAATAGATTTTGATTCAAAAATGTGCGTTACTATTGTTAATCATGTTGCTAATGCTTTGGGAATGTCAGTGCCTCGTCATTGGGTTGTTGTTGGAGCTCAGAACGCTATTGTTAGTTCTGGTACACATCAATTAATTGAGGCTCGTGCGAAGCAACAGGGAAAGAGTAGTGCTTACTATAGTTGGGATCCGAAGGTGTATGGACACAAAGGACTGTCTGTAGAAGTTACTCAATCATCTGGAAGAGACGGACTACTGCATAGGTTGGTCAAACTTGGTTTTAATATCAAGGATGATCAGATAGGTCTGATCTTTGAAAAATTCAAGGATATATCTACTTCTAAGAATGGGTCCCCATTGAATGATAGGGAGTTAGCGGCGGTTGTTCAGGATGCTGTTTCTGGGATTCCTAATTATTTAAAGATTATCGATTGCCAGGCAATCGGCGGATCTGGAACTCTTCCAACTGCTACGGTCAAGATGGAGATAGGAGGTGTAATTGAGATTGCAGCTGGTATTGGTAATGGTCCTTATAATGCCATTATGAATGCAGTTCATGCGATTGTGGGTCGACATTTTCCACAAATTAATGGGCTGGAAATAGAGCTGGATAATTGGCACGCAGTATCTTTGGGAAAAGGATCAGATGCAGTTGCAGATGCTTATGCTCGAATTGGTGTTTCCAATGGAGTAAATCAAGTTCATGTAGGTCGCTCTGTTCATCCTGACACAAACCAAGCTTCAGCTCAGGCGTTTGCTAATTGCTACAGCTGGCTTTTGGAAAGTATTCTGTAGGATAGTCTTCATGTAGCTGAAATATTACGCAGCTATGTGATTTTTTCATCAAACATAAATTTCAGAAAAAGAGGTTTGTTTATGCGTGTAGTTACTAGAGAGGATTACGAGAAATGTGCCATTGCTCTTCTTGAGGAAAGAGGTCGGAAGTTAAAGACTGGAGATGGGGATTTAGATGATATCGTCGAAAGACTCCAAGGATTAGATGATCAGGGTTATTGTATTTTAGATGCACCTGCAACGTTGGAGCTTATTGTGTATGGAATGGAAGGTTTTAGGCATAAATTTTTTGAAATCATAGAATACAAATTGGACAATCATAAGTATCGTATGGATAGGGATTCATTGGTGCAGGCAATTATCAAAGTTAACATCGCAGGAGCAGGAAAAGTTCACACTGCTTCTAGTGGAAATGGTCCCGTAGATGCAACTAATAATGTAATAAAAAAAGCATTGTCCAGAATATTTAAGAGCCTCGAGGAAGTTGAATTAGTGGATTATAATGTGGCTATGGCTTCCAACTGCAATATTGGATCTGATGCTAAGGTTAGAGTTGCTATTGAATTTAAGGATAAGGAGTGTTCATGGGTAACTGCAAGCGTCTCGCATAATATTAATGATGCTAATTTAGAGGCTTTGTCTGATGGGTTTGACTATAAGCTAACAAGAGATCAGTACTTTAAGTAGTACGGAGATAAGAAGAACAGCCCTTTTTGTTTTTTGTGCCAATGTGCACTGAATTCAAAGAGGGCTTTTAATTTTGATATTTTTGATTAAATTTGACAAAATATGCACCTTTGTTAAGATAAAATTACTTTAAAAATAATAAAACTTATGAATTAGATCCTCTGATTTCTCAGAGGGCTGGGTCTGATTCTTTTGATGAAATAATCAAAAAAGTGGCTTCTGCGTTAGTGGAATCTCGGCATCCTCCGTAATCATGGGATAATCAATGTTGACTCTTTTGTTATTGAGTAAAAGTTGATGAGATGGAAGTATGGCACCCACGGGGTGATTTTTATTTTCATAAAAAAAGGTGGTACCACGAAGACTCTTCGTCCTTTCACATAATTCTTATGTGAATTATGCGCATAAGGATGAGGAGTTTTTTTTGTTGGAAAAATAGTTCTTTAACTAGTGAAAATAGGGGAATAATTATGTGTGAAATTAGTAATTTAACTTTGAGAATTTTTTGTTCCGCGTGTAGTAAGATTATTGGTTGTCAGTATTTTAAGTCGGAAAGTGTTACGTATTGCTGGAGCTGTGACAATGTTGAGTGTGGGTTGAAGCGTGTAGGAAAGATGACGAGGCAAAAATTTGTCAGAGGCGTACTGCATAGCTGCAATGGTCCATTGAAAAAAACAAGGCCTTGTACTTGGTAATAAAAAAGGAGGGTTATTATGGCATCTCAATTATTTTCTCATGTTGCGAATAAAAATAATTCATTTGAGGATGAGTTTTCTGACATTATTAAAAAAATTCAAGAGCTCAAGGGATTATCAAATATTGAGCGCGAAGCTGGTATAGATGAGGTGATAGAGGCATTAAAGAAGAGGAAAAAAAGTGCTTCTATCTATTTCTACTGATATCTATTTTAAGGAAGAAATTCAATGAAATTTCTTCCTTTTTAATTTGCGATTTATCTGTTGATTTGCATTATTTTATTAAAGGAATATAATAAAGTTATTAATATAAACTTATGCAAAGACAAATTAGTAAAATTTCATATTTTTTCTTTTTCTTCTTTTGGGCTCGCCTCAGAGGTCAATTTGTTTTTGTTCAGAAGTAAGATTTAGAAAAATTTTCTTGATAAAAATAAGCTGGCCTTGGTGGGTCAGTTTTTTTAGTACTTTAAAAAAGGAGAAGAAATGAAGAAAAATGGATTTGATCTTACTCTTGGTCAATATAAGTTAGTGGGGTGCGCTAATTGTAGATTAGTGAATGATTTGTCTAAAATTGATTTACGAGTTGAGCGTATTGATTTGATTTGTTCTGGATGTGGTAATACGATAAAAATATTTATCAATATTAAGGATTTGATGGATCACGAGAGGCTGATGAATCAAAAGAATGCTCGGGGAAGATTATTATGAGTAAAGTAGTCAATAATAGTATTGTTTGTGGTGGTCAAATATCAACCAAAGGATATCTTGCTGGAAATAGGTTGTGTGGTGTTGATCGCGATGTTTCGAAAGTTGTTCATGTGATGAGGGTTGGTGACTGCAAGAGCTTTATTTGTCAGAAATGTGGAGGAAAATTTCGGGTTATCTGTTATGGTGAAAGTCGAGATATGGAAAGTGAGGAGTTGTTGGATTTTGACTCTGAAATCGGGGTTGTAGCTATTTTCTCTTCAAATCTAATATAAGACGAGTTAACTTAAGGGTGAAAGATTATAATGATTTTTCACCTTATTTTTTTGTTAAAATTAGTATTACGTATTGACTTTTTGTTCAGTCTGTAGTAATATTTTATGTTGATTAGGGGTAGTTATTTTAAATTAAGACACGGGACTTGCTAGTCGCTGATGGTTAACAAAAACAATAAGGGGGATTGACTATGTTTGAGTTTATTGGGGAACTTTTTGGGGAACTTTTTTGTGGACTTATTGGAGCTGTTGGAGGCGGTAATCGAAGAGGTGATGGCTCAAACGAAAGTGCTTTCTTATGGGTGATTGGAGGCATCTTGGCGCTCATAGCTACAGGTTTCGGGATTCATTATTTAGTCACTCATAAAACAGTTGAGACTACAGAAATTCTTACCGAAGTTGCAATAGAGGCGAGAAAAAGCGAAGCGCCGACTGGATATTCGCAGGAGATTGATGCATGGGGAGGCATGATTCAAGTCATTCGCGAGGATGATCCTGATGGAATGTACATAGCTTACACAGCTCTTTCTTCTGGTAAGGATGGTTAATTCGACACCGAGGATGATTTATCGGTCACGAAGACCGAGCTTAATAGGAGCAGAATGATTGGTGATGCCACTGTCGGTGCAGCTAAATGGGGTGCTAAAAAGACTGGTGAATATGTGAAGGGTATTGGGCATGGGATTAAAAGCATCTTCAGTGGAGACGGTGAAGGAAAATAGTTTCTGGGTGAAAAAGTAAAATCAAAAGCATAGATTGATAATAAATCTATGCTTTTTTAGTTGACACCTCGATTCATACCGTGTTAGTATTTGGTGTCCAAATAGGGCGAAGGTTTCTTGAAAATAATTAAAAAGAGAGGTGTTGTGATGAGGGATGAATATGCAAATAGTTTAATGACTTGGTTTATTGTAAGTGTTTTATCGCTTGCAGCATGTGTACTTGGTGGGAGGATAGTCGGAGCTATTTTTTTTGGCGGGTGCTTTACTTTGTGGCTGACAGTTTCTGTTTTGATTTTTATGGATTCAACTGATGAGGATAGTTGGGTTTTTCGATTTTTGACTAGATATCTGAAAAAGAAGCCTGAAGCAATAAATCTGTGCAGTGTCTCTGGAATGCTTGGGTTAAGTATTTTTGAGCATGCGGTTGAATCGCTCCTTATTTTCATAATGATTTTTTTGGGTAATTTTGGGGCATTTCTCGCGGCTAAGAGGATCGTTTTTAAATATCGTCCATATTCTGGTGAGGATTTGGATCTTGAAGTCAAAGAAATAGAGTCGCTAAAATTTGGAAAGCATCGATGGGTTCCGGGGAAGTTTGTTATCATAGCACTCGGTACCTGTGTGGCATATGTAATAGTTTCTGGGCTAGTGGGTGTTATCTCATCATGTGATTTTAGTGGAGTATTTATAAGCGATGGCGCAATAAAATGGTATTGGTTAACTGCTTCAACGATTTTAGCTGGAGCTCTTTGCTATTATTTTTGGAAATTGATTTTTTGGAATGAAATCAAGAATTCTGTTGGTGAAATATTTAATTCTTTTCACAAAAGCGTGTGTATCATTAAAGACTTTCGGTGGGACCAGGAAAAAATAGATGGTCTTGCGGAAGATGAGCTGATGTATATCCTTGAAAGAGAGAATTCTTTGGGCAGAAATTAAGAAAAAAGAGTAAAAGCGTGGTTGCTAATATGCAATACACGCCTTTTTTAATTTTGTAGTAGAATATGGGGATTCTGAAGAAAGTCTTGGTTGAAAAAAAGCGAGAAATGGAGTAGAGTAGGAGTATATTAAAAATGAAAAATATTTTCCGAGGCTGTACTTTTAATAGGTGTGATCTCAAATGAATTATTACTGAAACGAACTTCGATTCTTTTTGTTTTTTACTTAAGGAATCTTGTTGAAGTTTCAGGAGTAATTATTTGAGATCCCGGCCTTAGCGCCATCTTTGGGATATAATTGAAAAGAATTAGAAATTTAAATATATGAAAAACTATAATCATAAGGAAGCAGAGAAAAAGTGGCAGAGTAAATGGGATGATGAGAAATTATATAAAGTTGGTGAGGATACTGAAAAGCCTAAGTTCTATATTTTAGATATGTTTCCTTATCCTTCCGGAGAGGGTCTACATGTTGGTCATCCAAAAGGATATATCGCAACTGATATTTTTGCGCGTATGAAAATGATGCAGGGCTTCAATGTTCTTCATCCTATGGGATGGGACGCTTTTGGTTTGCCTGCGGAAAATTATGCTTTGAAAAACAAAACTCATCCTCGTGAGATGAATGAGAGAAATATTGCAACATTTAAGAATCAATTAAAAAAAATTGGATTTAGTTATGATTGGGATCGAGAGATTAACACAACTGACCCAGAATATTATAAATGGACTCAATGGTGCTTTTTGAAGATGCTTGAAAAAGGTTTGGCATATGAATCACATGAGCCGATCAATTGGTGTCCTGGGTGCCAGACTGGACTTTCGAATGAAGATTTGGAAGATGGAAGATGTGAAAGATGTGATAGTGAGATTGAGCAAAAGCCAATGAGGCAGTGGGTTTTGAAAATCACTGACTATGCTGACAAAATGCTTGAAGATTTGGACAAGCTTCCAAATTGGGAAAAATCAATCAAGGATATGCAGAGAAACTGGATTGGAAAAAGTGAAGGCAGTGTGATTAAATTTGGGATTAAGAGTGAAAAAAGTGATGAGGGGAATATTGAAGTTTTCACCACAAGAGTAGACACTATTTTTGGGTGTACGTATATGGTGATAGCACCTGAACATCCAATGATTAGCGAACATGAATCAGTGATTAGTAATTATGAAGAAATTCAGAATTATATTAAGGCTTCAAATAAAAAAACTGAACTTGAAAGAACTGAACTTCAAAAGGATAAGACTGGTGTTGAGATCAAGGGAATCAAAGCAGTAAATCCGTTCAATGGAAAAGAAATTCCAGTTTTTGTAGCGGACTATGTTTTGGGTCACTATGGAACAGGTGCTGTGATGGCGGTTCCAGCTCATGATGAAAGAGATCGTGATTTTTTGGATAAAATTGCTATAAGAGAACTGAAAAGTTCTCTGCCTATTAAGTATGTTGTTAAACCGAAAAATATTGAAGATTTTAAAAAAAGTTATTTTAAAAAATATTTACATATATTTGGAGGAGGTCAGGGTATGATAGAGGCTCAAGAAAGAGATGAGAGGGAAAATTTTGAAAGATTGTTAAAAGCTTTAGAAGAGGAGAACTTTAAGGGTGAATACCCAGGATATTTTGGAGATGGTATTCTTGTTAATTCTGGAGAGTTTACAGGACTGAAATCTTCTGAAGCTCGAGAGAAAATGATTAAGTGGTTGGAGGAGAATAATCTTGGTGGAAGAAAAGTGAATTATAAATTGAAAGACTGGGTTTTTTCAAGGCAGAGATATTGGGGGGAGCCGATTCCTGTGATTCATTGTGAGAAGTGTGGAGTTGTTCCGGTTCCTGAAAAAGATTTGCCAGTGACTCTTCCGGATGTTGAACACTATGAGCCATCTGGAACAGGGGAATCTCCTTTGGCGACGATTGAAGACTGGGTAAATGTCGAATGTCCTGAATGTGGAGGTGAAGCAAAAAGAGAAACCAACACAATGCCACAATGGGCAGGATCTTCTTGGTATTATTTGAGATATATTGATCCGAAAAATAACGATGCTTTGGTAGATAAAGATAAGGAGAAATATTGGTCACCAGTTGATTTTTATGTTGGTGGAGCAGAGCACGCAACAAGACATTTGATTTATGCTCGTTTTTGGCACAAATTCTTGTTTGATATTGGAGTTGTGAATCATGAGGAACCTTTCACAAGACTGCAGCATGTTGGCTTGATTATGGCGGAAGACGGAAGAAAGATGAGCAAGCGCTGGGGGAATGTGATTAATCCGGATGACATTGTGGAGGTGTACGGAGCAGATGCTCTTCGTGTATATGAGATGTTTATGGGACCATTTTCTCAAAGCACTGTCTGGAGTACAAAGGGACTTACTGGTGCTAAGAAATTTTTGGACAGAGTCTGGAGACTTTTTGATGAAAAAGAATTGTATGACTGCAAGGGTGATTGTGATGGTGCTCCGGATGGAATGCCGACACTTCTTCACAAGACAATTCAAAAAGTTTCGAAAGACATTGAGAATTTTGATTTCAATACAGCAATTTCTCAGATGATGATTTTCGTGAACGAAGCGACCGGGCATCAAAGACTGCCGAAATCAGGAATGGAGAAATTTTTGAGAATATTAGCTCCATTTGCTCCGCATATGGCAGAGGAAATTTGGAGAGAAAAATTTGGAAATGAACAGTCAATATTTTTGAGCGATTGGCCAAAGCACAATCCTGATTTAATTGTAGATGAAAAGGTTGAGCTAGTTGTTCAGGTGAACGGAAAAGTGCGTGACAAAATTACAGTAGACGCAGACATTGATGAAGTTGGTGCAAAAGAGTTGGCTCTTGAAAGCGAGAATGTTCAAAAACACATGGAAGGAAAAGAAATCAGAAAAGTGATTTTTGTCCCAGGGAAATTGATTAGTTTGGTGGTTGGGTAAAAGCAATGTTAAGACCTGGGTATGCATTTTTCTTGCTTTTCGTTCCAGTAGGTACGGTGCTGCGAAAAATACATGCCCCAGGTCTTTAGAGTAAAAATAAAATCAAAACTAAGGTATTGGAAAATTGTTGTATATATAAGCGGTTAAATTGTTGTGGTTTTTAATAGCAATTTAACAATAGAACAATTTAACAATTTAAACATATGCAAGCAGTGATACTCGCGGCTGGAAAAGGTACAAGAATGAAGGAGCTGACAAAAGACACTCCAAAACCGATGCTTACACTGAATGGAAAGTCTTTATTGGAATGTAAAATTGATTTGTTGCCGGAGGAAGTGACAGAAATTGTTTTTGTTGTGGGTTATTATGGAAATCAAATTCGAGATTACTTTGGTGATAAGTATAAGGATTTGAAAGTGACTTATGTTATTCAAGATGATTTAAATGGAACGGGCGGTGCTGTTCATTTGGTGAAGGATGTTGTGGGTGAGAAGTTTATGGTTATGATGGGAGATGACTTGTATCATCCAGAAGATATGAAAAATATTGCCAATCAAGATTTGGCGATTCTTGCTTGTGAAGTTGAAAGTCCAATTGGATACGGTGTTTTTGATATTGATGAGGATGGAAATTTGATTTCGATTATGGAAAAAAACACTGACCCAGAAAATAAACTGATTAACACTGGATTGTATGTTTTGAATCAAAACTTTTTTAATTATGACTTGGTTCCAATTAGTGATACTGAATTTGGATTACCTCAGACGCTAGTTGAAATGGCAAAAGATTTTCCTGTGAAAATAGAACGCGCAAAACTCTGGCAACCAGTTGGAAACCCAGAGGAGCTCAAAAAAGCCGAGGAGGTTTTGGGAAAGTTTTTAATTAGGAATTAAACTATGTTATATGAAAACAACACTACATCATTTTGCATACACAATTACTCCCGGTAGTTTGGAGCTGGTTTTGGAATTATTTGAGAAAATGGGATGCGAACTTGCGTACAGGGAGGGAGATGCTCGTTGGTGTTTGATATGGCAAAAGAAAATCCCAATTGATATTCAGATTATTGAAACGGAGGATGAGGTTGCTCCAACTGAAATAAAAACAAGTACACATATTGCTTTTGTGTCTGAAGATCCAAGGGGTGACATTGATGAAATTGAGGCTTGGACTAGGGAAAATGAAGTTGGTTTCATTAGGGGAGGTTGGTCTGAAAAAGAGCTTTGGTTTGATTTGCCTGATATATTCGGAAATTTTGTGGTTGAAATAATGAAGCCTCCTGTGGCGGAGTAGTTTTTCTGCTGGTCATTTCGAATGAAGTGGAGTGAGTTTACTGTTGACATCTGGCTTTAATGTGTGTAAGATGAAGTGTTGTTTTGGTGGTTATTTGAATATTAAATCAAAAGAAAAGGTTGTTGTTTATGAAGGAGGAGTATTTAAGATACCTTATTGATGTTAGGTATAACTGGATAAATGACTTGCCTTCATATAAGGTAAATACGCTCAATGAAAGATATCTAGAATATAAATGTCGAGGTAATTGCTTTGTAGGAGTTTCGTCGCGCATTTCTCGATTAATTAGAAAAGGTATTATTGTTGATTGTGAGGTGATAGAGAAAGGTAATATCTTTATCGATTATGTGAAAAAGAGAGATTTTTTGGAATTTTCCACAAAGGAGGATCTTGAAAAACTAGATCAAATTCTTGATTTGATGATTGAGTACTTAAGAAAATAAAAGAAAGTAAGGACCTAGGTGAATATCTAAGTCCTTTTTTATTTTCCTTGCTTAAATACGGGGGCTATTTTAAAATGAATGTATCTCTGATATTGGCTGAAAACTAAAAAATTAAAAGTATAATGTAAGAAAGGGACTTAAGAAGAATAACTTGAAATAAAATTACTAGTTACTAATACAAATATGAAAAATATAGTTACAATAGGAGGGGGAACTGGAAGCTTTACTTTGCTTTCGGGACTTAAGAATTATGCAGTGAAAATCACAGCGATAGTTTCGATGGCGGATGATGGAGGTTCAACGGGGAGACTTCGTGATGAGCTTGGGGTGCTTCCCCCAGGTGATGTGAGACAGTGTCTTGTGGCTCTTTCTGATGAATCAAAAGAGATGAGAGATTTGTTTAATTATCGTTTTGAAGCAGGGGAGTTGAAGGGGCATAATTTTGGAAATCTTTTTTTGTCAGCTCTTGAAAAAGTTTCAGGTGGTTTTGCTGCTGGAGTAAAAGAAGCTTCAAAGATTTTGAATACAAAAGGTGAAGTTGTTCCAGTGACTGACGATGACATTAATCTATTCATTGATCTCAAGGACGGAAAAAAGATTAAGGGTGAAGATGAAATTAATCATAATTATGAACTTGAAAAAGTTGGAATTGAAAAGATTTATATTAATCCTCCTGCAAAGGCAAATAAAGATGCTCTTCGTGCAATCAAGGAGGCGGATTTGATTGTGATTGGTCCAGGGAATCATTACTGTAGTATCGTGCCTAATTTCTTGGTAAAAGGAATTCCTGAAGCTATTATGAATTCGAAAGCCAAAATCGTGTATAATTGTAATTTGGTGAATAAAAAAGGTCATACTGAAAACTTCGATCTGGATGATTATGCTGAATCGATTAATGGATTCTTGGGTGGAGAGAGGATTGATTTTGTGACTTACAATTCAAGTCGCCCAAGCGAAAGACTGATTGCAAAGTATAAGAGAAAAAGGGAGAGTCTTGTTGAATTTGATCGAGATAAAAAGAAAAGAAAATATAGAATTGTGAATGCTGATGTGCTTAGCAAGAAAAAAGTGAAGTATAGTAAGTCTGATGCATTGGCAAGTCAAAGAGCCTTCATTCGTCATGATAGTGACAGGCTAGCAAAAACTCTAATGATGATTATGGATATGGATGAGTATCGGAGTATTGTGAAGGAGATTGTTTAGATTAGGCTTGAGAGTGTGTGGTGGATAAATCTCGTCCTTAATGTAGTTTTATGAGGATTGAGATCTCTCGACTTCACTCCACTCGTACCTCGTGTCGTTTCGCTCGAGATGACAAATAAATAGGATTACTAATTACTAAAAGAAAATGAAAATATTATTCGATTTCGATGATGTACTATTTAATACAGGTGATTTTGTGCGTGATTTGGTGATAATTTTTGGAGAGAATGGGATTTTAGAGAAAGAGCATAAATATTTTTGTGATAGATATTATAAGCAGGATTGTGTGTATGGCAATGCCTGTTTTAATTTGGAAAGATATTTGGAATTTTTAAATAAAAAAGGCATTGAGAATATAGAGACAATAAGAGCTCAATGTGATGATATGTTCTGTGATTTAAGTAAATATATTTTTGAAGATGCGTTAGAATTTTTGAAAAATAATAAAGGACATAGTTTGGGAATACTAACTTTTGGCGACGATGATTTTCAAAAGATAAAAATTACGCAGTCTGGAATTGAGAATTTTTTTGATGACATTTCCATTGTTCAAGGAAAAAAATCAGATGTTCTGAAAAAAATAGGTATTGAGTTTAGTGATACATTTTTTCTTGATGACAGGTTTGAAAATCTGGAAGATGTTAAGGGTAGATTTAGCGAGGTCAAAACTATCTTGGTAGATAGGCCAGAGGGAAGGTATAATGATGTAGTAGGCGAATGTTGTGATTACTCTATTGGTAATTTCAGTGAATTGGATGATATTCTTAATGAGAAATAAAAGAGATGATTTAATATAAAAATTAAACAAGAGTCTTTCTGTAATCTTTCTTTCGTAGCGAGAACTTAAAATTTTTAATTCGGAGTAGGATATGGAGATTTCAGAAAGACTTTAGAAAATTATGTGCGGAATTGTTGGATATATTGGAAAAAATAAAGCGGAACCAATTTTAGTGGATGGACTTAGGCGCTTGGAATATCGAGGCTATGATAGTGCGGGAGTTTCAATTATTGGTGATGGAAAAATTAAAACTGTAAAAGCGGTTGGTAAAATTTCTGAACTCGAAAAAAAGATTAAGCAGGAAATTCAGGGTAGTGTTGGAATAGCACATACAAGATGGGCAACTCACGGAAAGCCTTCTGTGAAAAATTCACATCCTCACAGTGACTGTGATAAGAATATTTTCTTGGTGCACAATGGGATTATTGAGAATTACCAGGAATTGAGAGATGATCTTACTAAGCTAGGGCACAAGTTTTCTTCTGAGACTGATAGTGAAGTAGTTGTTCATTTGATTGAGGAATTGATGAAAAAAAATGACTTCAAAGCTTCAGTTAAAAAAGCTACAGGACTTTTGAAGGGAACTTATGGACTTGCAATTATTAATAAAAATGAGCCAGAGAAATTAATCATAGCTAGAAATGGTAGTCCGTTACTTTTGGGAATAGGAAAAGACGAATACATTGTTGCATCAGATGCATCTGCAATAATTAGGCATACAAATAGAGTGGTGTATCTTGAGGATGGCGAGATGGCTGTTTTGGAGAAGGATGGATATGAGATTAGTAGTGTTTCTGAGGGCGATGTCAGAGTAAGAGAGGAGAGTGAAATTGATTGGTCAATTGAAGAGGCTGAGAAGCAAGGTTATGATCACTTCATGATTAAGGAAATTTTTGAACAACCTCAAGCGATTTCTGATGCGATTCGCGGAAGGGTTAATGTTGAGGATGGAAATGCTAAGTTGGGTGGACTTAGAGATGTTGCTGATAAATTAAGAGAGGTGAATAGGATTATTATTGTTTCTTGCGGTACTTCATATTACGCAGGTCTTGTAGGGGAGTATATGCTTGAGGAATATGCAGGAATTCCAGTGGAGGTTGAATATGCAAGCGAGTTTCGATATCGAAAACCAATCCTAGATGAAAAAACTGCCGTGATTGCGATTTCTCAATCAGGGGAAACTGCAGATACTCTGGCAGCAATTCGTGAAGCAAAAAATAAAGGGGCTTTGACACTGGGAATTGTGAATGCGGTTGGTTCAACAATTGCCAGGGAAACTGATGCTGGAGTGTACAATCACGCTGGTCCGGAAATCGGAGTAGCTTCAACAAAAGCATTTACTTCACAGTTGAGTATTTTGGTGTTGTTTACTTTGTTTTTGGGAAGGCAGAGAAATATGTCGCTTGTGACTGGTCAAAGGATTGCGCGAGAACTTAATCAAATACCAAAGCTTATTGAGGAGATTTTGAAAGATGAGAAGGATATCAGGAAGATTGTAAAAAAATATATAAAATATAAAGACTTTTTGTATATGGGAAGGAAATATAATATGCCAATTGCATATGAAGGTGCTTTGAAGATTAAAGAAATTTCATATATTCATGCGGAAGGGTATCCTTCTGGGGAGATGAAGCATGGACCGATTGCTTTGATTGATGAAAAATTTCCTTCAGTTTTCATTACACCAAAGGATAGTGTATATGAAAAAAATATTTCTGGTATTGAAGAGATTCGAGCTAGAAAAGGAAAAGTTCTGACAATTGCAACTAAAGGTGACAAGAATATCTCAAAGATTTCTGATGACGTGATTTATATTCCAAAGACATTAGAAATGCTCACACCAATTATTACAACTGTGCCACTTCAATTGTTTTCATACTACGCAGGAGTGTTGAAAGGTTTTGATGTGGATAAGCCAAGGAATTTGGCGAAGTCTGTTACTGTGGAGTAGCTGTCGATGATCAGTGAATAGTGGCTTAAGAAGTTGAAGATTAAAATTTTCAGTTTTCAGTTTAAAATTTAAAATCAATTTTCAATGATTTAATTTTCAAGTAACAAGGGGTGCCTAGTTGTTAATTGCGAGTTACTGATTACTGAAGGATAAAAAAACAGACCCGGAACATTATTTAGTTCCTGGGTCTGTGTGATTTGAGAAGATGGACATGGCATATTATGCTATGAATCCTGAATCTCTCATTTTTTCAATACGTTGTTGGTCAAGTTTGTGCCTTTTTTTGCGAGCAGCTCTCTTGATTCTTTTACCATTACCAGGCACCTTCGGCGCATGAGCTGTCTCAAGGAGTGTTGGAGATAATGGCTCTTGGTGATTCCGAGTTACTTGCGCAACGATCTTGTTTAGTCCTATTTCGTCGCGGACAGAAAGTACAATTGCATGCACTTTCTTTTCGGACATCTGGATACTGAAGCCTAAGTTTCTTTTTTCAATAACATGAACCATCTCCTCGAAGGAGATGATGTCTGAATTTATTAAGAGGAAGTTTCTAGCTTCCTCAAAATCCATATCACTGAGTTTTGCCTGGGTTTGATCGCAGGCTCTTAGCTTGGCTGCGTAAATGGCTTTGTCTGAGAGCCGGGGTGCACTTTTTCTTCCAACTTCTTCCAGTGTTACGGAATTCACCCCGCCTTCTTCTATGGCGGCGACCATGGCCTCAACGGCCAGGTCAAATGAATCGCGTTTGACGGGCTTTTTTGCCACCGCGATGGCAGCAAAGAAGGATCCGATGTGAAACGGTCCATCGTGTTCTAGTAAGATCTCTGTCCGGATGGCGTGAGCCAATGCCGATTTTTGGTCTGGATCCTTGGTCGGAACCCCAGCTGTAACAGCCTGTCGGGCCAATGTAATGGCTCGAGAGAAAACTTCCTGGGGAACTTCTCGGACGAGTTTTTTAATCTCGTCCTGAATTCCTGGGTATGTACTGGCGCAATTCGCACAGGTTACATAATTGGAATGCCGACGCTTGTCACAGGCGGGGCAGTTTCTGTTTTCTTCCTCTCGACGCATGGCGTCGATGACAGATGGGTTGATGTTGATAGTTTTTCCATTTACTGTGATTGTAACGGTTCTCATGGCAGGCTCCTTTTTGGTTTTTTGCCGTTTAAGTAAATCAGCTGAGGGCTGAGATTTAACAAAATATTAAAATATTGTATTTATTTGTAAAGTAACTTTAATAGGTAGGTGTAGCATATTATAGATAATTTGTCAAGAGGGAATGAGGGTGAATTTAAAATTTTCAGTTTTCAGTTTAAAATCAATTTTCAATGATTAAATTTAAAAATAATTGGCGATTAATCAATTCAGTAATTTGAACAAAAAACCAGCCCTGAAACTAATGTTTCTGGGCTGGTTGTGCGACGTTGTCGCGTTGCTCTTATTTACTTAGCGGCTTTTTGTTCGGCCGCTGCTTTTAAGAGATCTCCGAATGTGGAGCCTCCTCCTTTTTTGAAGGCCGGTTTTTGTACCGGTTCTTTTTTGGCAACTGGGCGGTTTCGTGTTTCGTGCACCGAGGTGCACACTTTCAATATTTTGAACCATCCGACATCGGGTTGCAGTCTTTTTTGCACCCGATTGGCGAAGTCCTCAGCGGATTCACCAGTAACACCCGGCATGCTCTTGACGGTTTTTCTTAAAGCCGCGACTTTTTGGTCGCTAACCTTCTTATTCTCTGCCGCTTCCTCTTTGCGTAAATCATACCCGATGACCTTTATTGCGGCGAAAATGGTTGCGTCAATGACATCGAAATCAACCTTGTCCCGAATCGAAGCAACTGCTTCTTTACGGGATTTGCCGGAGATGAACTGGGCGCCACCGTTTTCACGGGCGACCTTCTCGGTCTCCTCGAGGAGAGTTTTAAACTCCTTTTTTGAGACCAATGCGATTTCTGCTGCCACGGCGTGGGCCAAAGGCCAGCCGTGTTCATCGAAACAATGTTGGCAGATCAACCGTTCAGGTTGACGGAAGCCTCGTTCGCAAGCCGGACATAAGGTCTTGGCTTGCAGGTTTGTTCCCCTCATCTTTAGGATTGTTTTTTCGGCAAGAAAGAAGGATCTTTCTTCCACAAAAATCTCGAGTTGCCCCGGATTTTCAGGGATGTTCATTTTTGGGAAAATTCTCGTTGCTGTTTTTTCCAAGTCGCCGTTTTTTTTGATTGCAGGAATCTGAGTCATGGTGTAATCTCCTTGAAATTGAGCTCAAAAATGAGCTTTTTGAAATATAACTATTTTGCTGTTAAAAAACTTTGATTGTTAATATTAGCATATTATGGATAATTTGTCAAGAGGGAGTGGGGGTGAATTTAAAATTTTCAGTTTTCAATTTAAAATCAATTTTCAATGATTAAATTTTCAAATAATTAGTAATAAGGCAATTTGGTGATTTAGCTGAGTGTAGGTCTTGATTTTCTATCCCAAATCTAATCAAGTGCTCTTGACATTCTTTGTGACTGTGCTAATATATATTTTGTTGATGCGAGATTTATATGGCCCGTTCGTCTAGTGGTTAGGACGCCAGGTTTTCATCCTGGTAACAGGAGTTCGATTCTCCTACGGGCTACAAGACAATAAAAAGGACTTTGTGTAAAAGCAGAGTCTTTTTTTGTTTTGCGATCATTACTATTTTGTCATCCTGAAAAGTATGATTTCTTGAGCGAGGTACGAGTTCAAAGAAATTAACTTATCCGGAATCCGATCTTAATATAACTTTATCCTATTTGTTATTCACTGCAACTAATGAAGGATGGATTCCGGATAAACTATTTTTCTAAATCTCGTTCCTCGATTTGAAAAATATGTTTTCCAGAATGACATTGATTTAGCTATAAAAATGTAGGTAACTTAAATAAGGTGAGGACTTGCAAAAAATAAAGAATAATGGTAATGTAGAAGTGGTCAAGGGTATGCTTTGCGAAGCACCCCAATATAGGTAAAGTTGATTTATCGGCGGCTACCTACGTAAAAGTAATTTTTTTGACTGAGTTAATTGAGAAAAACAATTGGATTATATAGGACTTGAAGGCTGTGCCCCCTAAGACGTCTAGGGAAGGATTGAATACTGTAAGTTTGTACAGATAACCAAGATGGTCGATAGAAAGATGTCACTCTCTCACGCTCCCATGATCATGGAGCGTTTTTTATTTACATGAATTTAAAAATTTAACTTATTGAATAAAAGGATCTTGAAACCCTGCAAAAAAAGCGCGGCGCGGCAATCTTAGTATGACAGGTGAGGGCAGTTTTGAATTTTGAGTTTAAAATACGATGTTTTTAAATTTTAAACTGAAAATTTTAAATTTAGCGTGATTTCTCTTGACAAATAAATCAATTCTGTTAATATACTATTAAAACGTTTAATTTCTAAAAGAATTAAATAATAAAATCAGTAGAGGTATGTTTTTGAGCTTCAAGAATTAGGATAGAATTATGAAGAGCTCCTCTGTTTTTTTGTGTTTATTTTATGAGTAAAGAATTAATAAAATTGGAAGGAACTATACTGGAAGCATTACCAAGTACTACTTTTAAAGTAGAACTAGAGAATGGTCATAAGGTTTTAGCGCACATTTCTGGGAGAATGAGAGTGCATTACATAAAATTATTACCAGGAGACAGGGTTTTGTTGGAGATGAGTCCATACGACTTGACAAAAGGAAGGATAGTTCAAAGAATGTAATCGCATTTCACTACATTTTGATAATAAGGTAACTTAAGTAGAGCCATATGGCTCAGTAAAAAAATATGAAAGTTAGATCATCAGTAAAGAAGATATGTGCCCAATGTAAGGTGGTACGAAGAAGAGGAACATTGTTTGTAATTTGTCCTTCTAATCCTAAGCATAAGCAAAGACAGGGTTAAAATCCATTTTTGACTTTAAATTAAATTAAGATATATGACCGAGGAAAAAACTAAAGACGTAAAAGAGGTAAAGGAAGTTAAAGAAACTTCAAGTGAAGCTGTGGAGGTAAAAGGTGCAAAGGAAGAAACTCCTGTAACTACTGCTCCAAAGGCTAAAAAAAGTAAAAAAAGGCAAGTTCAAAAAGGACAAGCTCATATTAAATGTACATATAACAACACCATAATCACTCTTTCTGATGCTAATGGTGCTGTTTTAGGCTGGTCTAGTGCTGGTTTCCTTGGATTTAAGGGAGCTAAGAAATCTACACCATATGCTGCAACTAAAGTTGCTAATGACGTTTCTGAAAAGGTTCAAAAATATGGACTTAAGGAGTTAACAGTTTTCATTAAAGGTGTTGGAGGAGGAAGAGAAGCTTCTGTTAGAGGGCTTGCTAACGCTGGATTTGATTTAAGTGCAATAAAGGATATTACCCCAATTCCGCATAATGGTTGTAGACCAAAGAAACCAAGGAGGGTATAAATAATAATTTACTATATATTAAAAGTTAGAAAAATATGGCTAGAATAGCTGGGATAAATATTCCTGATGACAAGATAATAGAAATCTCATTAACTTATATCTTCGGTATAGGTCGTTCTATTAGTGTTAAAATACTAGAAACTTTAAAAATTGAGAGAGAAATTAAAGCTAAGGATTTAACTTCAGAACAATTAAGTTCTTTAAGAGAGGAAATCGAAAAGAATTATAAAGTAGAAGGAGAACTTAAGCATGAGATTAAGATGAACATTAAAAGGCTTAAGGAAATTGGTTGTTACAGAGGACTTAGACATCAGAAAGGGCTTCCTTGTAGAGGGCAAAGAACTAAGACTAATAATAGAACTGTTCGTGGAAATGTTAGAAGAACTATGGGAAGCGGACGTCGTACAACTGAGAAGACGTAGGAGTTAATAATTTAGGAATCTAAAATTTTTTAAGAATTAAGGTAGGATTACTAGTTGTTCGTTAATGGCTTAAGATAACTTTATCTTGGCAAGGACTAGTTACTGAATACTATAATAAATATGGCTAGAGATTTAAAAGCAAAATGTAGACAATGCCGAAGAGCTGGAGAAAAACTTTTCTTGAAAGGAGATCGTTGTTCTTCTCCAAAGTGTGGTATGGTCAAGAAAAACTATGCTCCAGGTATGCATGGTAAGAAAATGACTCGAGGATTGAGCGAGTACGGAAGACAATTAGCAATGAAACAAAGGATTAAAAGAATCTATGGAGTTTTGGAGAGGCAATTTCGAAATCATTTCGATGAAGCAAGTAAGAAACAAGGTGTTGCTGGTGATCTTTTGATGGTTAGATTGGAAATGAGACTAGATAATGTTGTTTACAGAATGGGATTTGCTCCTTCAAGAACTACTGCTAGACAAATTGTAAATCATGGCTTGATTAATGTTAATGGAAAAAAAGTTAGTATTCCTTCTTATAAGGCTAAGCCAGGAGACGTTGTTAGTGCTAGAGAAAACAAGAAAGAAAAGCCTTATTTCCAAGAAGTTTTAAGAGCTTTGAAAAATAAGAAAGGTGCTTGTGCATGGGTTCAAGTAGACGCAGCTAAGTTAGAAGGTAAGATCTTATCTTTACCTGAAGGAGGGGAAATCAGCTCAAACGTTGATCCTCAATTAGTAGTTGAATATTATTCTCGTTAAGTTTAATAGGTGATGGTTTAAGTCATGAATCTATATTGAGATTTGTATTAAGTCAGAATTATAATTTCATAACCTTAAATCAACCATAAAAAAAATATGCAATCAATATCACTTCCTAAAAGTCCAAAATATACTCAGGTTGATGAAAATCACGGTAGTTTTGTTATCGAAGATTGTTATCCTGGATATGGAACAACTTTAGGTAATGCTCTTAGAAGAGTTTTGCTTTCTTCTTTGCAAGGAACAGCGATCAAATCTGTTAAAATTAAAGGCGTTTCTCATGAATTTTCTACAATCGATGGAGTAATGGAGGACGTAATTCAAATAATTTTGAACTTGAAAAAAATCAGATTCAGGATGGAAGGAGAAGAATCTGTAAGAGTTAGTTTAACTGCTAAAGGAGATGGTTTGGTTACTGCTAAAAGCATTAAATGTCCAGCAGGAATCGAAGTTGTTAATGTAGATCAACAAATCCTTACTATTAGCGATAAAGATATCGAAGTAGAGATGGAAATGGAAGTTGATCAAGGTATTGGATATATTCCAGTTGAACAACGCGAAGAAGAAGAGAAGGAAATTGGAGTTATTGCTATTGATGCTATTTACACTCCTGTAAGGAGAGTAAATTACGAAGTAGAGAATATGCGTGTTGGAAAGAGAACTGATTATGATAAGATCACTTTGGATATCGTTACTGATGGTAGCTCAACTCCAGAGGATGTTTTCCATAAAGCTAGTCAAATCTTGGTAGAACAATTTTCTGCACTTCTAGGCTTAGAATCTGGTTACGAGGAAGCAGTAATCGAGGAAGCAGTAGTGGAAGAGGTTAAGGAAAAAAAGGTAAAGAAGGTTGAAGTTGACATGAGAAAAGTAGGTGTTAACGATATTGGTGGAATCGGAACAAGAACTGTAAATGTTTTGGAGTCTAATGACATCACTATTGTTGGGGATATTGTTAAGCTAAATGAAGATGAATTAAAAGCTTTGGATGGAATGGGTGATAAAGGTGTAAAGGAGATCAAAAAAGCTATTGGACTTCATGGACTAACATTGAAGAGTAAATAAAAATTGAATTTATAGGTTTAAATATATGAATCATCAGAAAGTAGGAAGAAAATTTGGAAGAGTAAAAGGTCAAAGAGAGGCAATGTTTAGCACTCTGTTGGGTAGCTTAATCATGCATGAAAAGATTACTACTACAGAGGCTAAAGCTAAGGAAGCTAAGACTTTGATAGATAGGATTGTAAATAAGGCTAAGAAATCCACTAAAAGCAATGATTTAAAAGTATCTGTAATTAGGGATTTGAGTAGGAAATTACCTAAAGAGGCTGTTAAGAAATTGACTGGAGAGTTTGTAAAAAAATTCGATGACAGAAATAGTGGTTATACTAGAGTTATTAAGCTAAGTCCAAGAAAGAGTGACTCAGCTAAGGTAGCTGTTATAGAATTTGTTTAAATTATTTGTTAAATTTTGAGTTATGCGAAAATATTATTTATTTGATGCTCAGGGAAAAGTTCTAGGAAGAATGGCGACAGAGATAGCCCAGACTTTGAGCGGAAAAAGAAAGGTTGATTATACTCCAAATATTGACGGAGGAGACTTCGTTGTGGTTACTAATGCAGATGGAGTTGTATTGACTGGTAACAAGGCTAAGCAAAAAACTTATTATAGGTTTAGTGGTTATCCAGGAGGAATTAAGGGAACAACTTTTGAGGAGCAATTAGAGAAGGATTCTCGAAAAATAATTGTTTCAGCTGTAAGAGGAATGCTTCCAAAAAATAAGTTAAGAGACAGAATGATGACTCGTCTTTTAGTTTATAAAAATAGTGAACACGATCACAAGATAGATGTCACTAAATAAGTTAAATAAACGAAGTTTTAATAAAGAGATACTTTTTATGAAAAAAGAAGAAGTTAAAATTGAAGAGAAAAAAGTTAAATCAGGAAAGAAGGCTGATGAGAAATATTTTTATGCTGTAGGTAGAAGAAAAAGCTCTACTGCTCAGGTTAGAATTTATGAAACAGAAAAAGCTGGAGATAGTGACTTGATTGTTAATGGAAAAAAGTTAAGGGAATATTTTCCACTTGCTGCTATGCAGAGTAATTTTTTAGCACCGCTAAGAGAGACTGGAATGCATGGTAAGTTTAAGGTTTCTGTTTTAGTTAAAGGTGGAGGAATAACTGGACAGGTTGAGGCATCTAGACTTGGAATTGCTAGAGCTCTGGTTAAATTTGATGAAAATTTAAAACCTATTCTTAAATCAAATGGTTTCATGACTCGTGACGCTAGAGAAGTTGAGAGAAAGAAGCCAGGATTGAAGAAGGCGAGACGTGCTCCACAGTGGGCAAAAAGATAAAAACCGTCTTTGGTTTTTACAAATTTGCTTTATTTTCCTAAGAACAAATCATATCTTCATACTTAATGCGGCTTGATGATTCAATGTTTTTTGTGAATAAGAATAATATTTTCCAAAACTACTTTCTATAAAAAAACCACCCTGATTTTGTCGGGATGGTTTTTTGTTTTGGACTATTTTCAGTATCTTTGTGGGGAGTTTGAATGGTTTTTTTGTATAAAAATAACGGATTTCATCTTTTTAAGATGAAATCCGTTTAATCTTTTCTGGGTTATTATTAAAACTCAATTAATATGTTTGAGTTTTTTGGTCGATACTCTTCTTTATTTTGATCAGGTATCGGTCCCTTAATGAATACTATAAAGTCGTCATTGATTGATTGTGATAATAGAAATAACCAACCGAGTAACTCTTTGATGTTTCTTTTTCCTCCTAGTTTTTTAGAGTGTAATATTATTAAATTAGGGTTGCTACTCTTGTATAAGGAGCAGCTTTTTTTTGCACACAGATCTCCTGAATGTACTGCGATTTTAAATCGTTCTACGCTTTGATGAGGTTCATCACCTTTATTGGTTACAATTACTTTGATTTTTTTAAAAATAGCCAAGTCTACACTCCTTAATGAGATTAGTTGATACAGGGTATTTTTTTCTAAGTCTAATGTTATCAGGCATTGAGCTGGTCGTCAAATAGCGTGGGCGGTGTTTGTGGGTATTGATACTGGTTGAGTGGGCGTGTTTATTGCTGTTTTTTGAGAGAGCTATTTGATTTTGGGATAAGTTGACAGTTTCGTTTTTGTAGAGTAAGATAATTTGGTGGTTAGTTAGAAATGTGTTTATGGGGTAAGTGATAATGCAAAATGAAACAAGGGATAATTTTTGGCGCAAAAAGAGAATTTCTTTAAATAATGACAATATAATTGAGGTAGTTGAATGCTTGAAAGAAGTATTAATCGGTTCAGTTTTTAGGTTGCTTTTTTTGGATATTTACGGAAACATAGAGAAGGAAAAGGTCCGAGTGGTTAATAGTGTTTCAGTATTGAAGGATAAGCTAGGTTCTTTTATTTTAATTAAATTTAGTGGCGGTAAATTTTTAAAACTTCTTTCTTTTGATAATCTTTTATTTCAACTTAAATCACAAGATAATATTGAGATAATTGAAAGAAGAGTCCCATATAAATACTCTTTTTTAAGAGTTTCTTAGTAACAATACAAGACCCTTACTTAAATAAGTAGGGGTTTTTAAAATGAAAAATTTGGCATTATTTTTAAATAGTGATACAATATCACTGTGAGGTTAAAAGTGAAAAAAAATATAAAAATATATCTACAAATAGTAATATTTGTGCTAAAATATCTGTATGAGTAAAAAGAAAAATAAATCAAAAAAAGAATCAATAAAACAAGTTCAAGTAGATCCAGAGGTGAATTTGCATGGTGATGCAAAGGCAAGTATTGCTGCAATATTTTTATTTGCCCTAGCAGTGCTGTTTGTTTTTGGATTTTTTGGAGAAGCTAATATTTTGGGAGCAGCTTTAAATAAAATAGGTGGAACTCTTTTTGGTTGGGGGAAATGGTTATTTCCAGTTATCTTAATTGGATTGAGCGGTGTTTTAGTTTTTAGAAAGAAAATAATTTTCTATATTTCAAAGTTAATTGGAATTATAGTTATTTTTGTGTGTGTATTATCTTTATTTCATATATTTTTCAGTGACCAGGAACTTCTTAGTGTTGCGAAGTCTGGAGCTGGTGGCGGTTACGTTGGCTATTATTTATCACTAGGATTAATTAAGCTAGCAGGCAGAATGGCTGGATCGGTTATCTTATTTTCCTTACTAATGATAGGGGCGATCATAACGTTCAATTTCTCCATCGTGAGTTTCTTTAAGAATTCAAAGTGGCTTAGTGGTATAGGCATAGGAAGCGCTCAGGGGAGTGGTGAGAATGAGTCAGAAAAGGATGTAAGAGCTCAAAGAAAAGAGGCAGAGGTATCGAATAAGAAGAGTGAGCAGGATTTAGATGACAATATTAAGAGTGTTAAGTTTGTTGAGGATCCTATGGATGAGAAGGATGATGTGGTGCAAAGAGAGTCTTCATTTTCACTTGCCAATGTAACTAAGAAGGTGAAGAGTATTGCATCAAAGAAGAGCTCAGTGGAAGAAGTGGTTTCTTCTAGGAATGCATCTTCCCCTGGTTGGAACTATCCTTCTGCTAATTTACTTGATCCTTATGAGGGTGAAGCTAAGGGTGGGGATATTGAAAAAAATCAAGATATTATTCATAAAACATTTCAACATTTCGGTATTGAGGTTGAATCAGGTGAGGCGAAGGTTGGGCCAACTGTTACTCAGTATAGTTTTCGTCCAGCTGTTGGAGTTAAGCTAAGTAGAATAGTATCATTAGGTAACGACCTATCTTTAGCACTTGCTGCTCATCCAATTAGAATTGAAGCGCCTATTCCTGGAAAGTCACTAGTTGGAGTTGAGGTTCCGAATAAGTCAAGTGTTACTGTGGGATTAAGAGATCTTTTGAATAGTAGTGAATTCACGAACGCATCATCAACTTTGCTTTTAGCACTTGGTAAGGATGTTGAAGGTAATGTAGTTTTGAAGGATTTAGCAAAAATGCCTCATTTGCTAGTTGCAGGTGCGACAGGAACAGGTAAAAGTGTTTGTGTGAATACAATTCTGATTTCTCTTTTATATCAAAATTCTCCTGAAGATTTGAAATTGATTTTAGTTGATCCTAAGAGAGTAGAGCTTTCATTGTATAGGGGGATTCCTCATTTACTTTCTGATGTTATTGTTGAAAATTCAAAGGTAGTAAATGCTTTAAAGTGGGCAGTGAATGAAATGGAAAGAAGGTATATTCTTTTTCAAGAAACTGGATCGAAAGATTTAACTTCATATAAGAGTAAGGTTGATGAAGGACGGAAGAGGAAGTATACAGATCCTGAAACTGGAGAGAAGAAAGAAGATGAATTAGAGAAAATGCCTTATATTGTGATTGTTATTGATGAGTTAGCTGATCTGATGTCTTCTCATGGTAAGGAGGTCGAGGGGGCAATAATTAGGCTTGCTCAAATGGCTCGAGCTGTAGGTATACATTTAATCGTTTCCACTCAGCGCCCAAGCGTAGAGGTGCTAACAGGTCTTATCAAAGCAAATATTACAACTAGAATTGCACTTCAAGTTGCTACTCAAATTGATTCCAGGACAATTCTTGATATGAGTGGAGCTGAGAAGCTATTAGGAAAAGGTGACATGTTATTCCTTTCGTCTGATTCTCCGAAGCCAAAGAGGGTTCAGTGTGCTTTTGTCTCAGAATCTGAAATTAAAAGAGTTGTTAAAGCTATTAAAAATAAGAACACTGATTTTATCGCTAAATCTGAAGAAAATATCATTGAAACAGTTGGTGGTAATACCGTGAGTAAGCAGGTAAAGCTCGACTTTAGTAATGATCCAGTTGAAAAAAATTCTCATGGAGGAGGGGATGATGAAATATATGAGGATGCAAAAAGTATGGTGATCGATATGGGTAAAGCATCTACATCTCTACTTCAAAGGAGACTTAGGATTGGGTATTCTAGAGCTGCAAGGTTAATTGATATGCTTGAGGATAATGAAATTGTTGGCCCAGCTGATGGTTCAAGACCGCGAGAGATTTTAGTTGGCAAGGCTGAGGCTGATGAGGATGATCTAGAGAAGAAAGTTGGAGTTGTAGAGAATTAGGTGCTAAAGCCGTATATTGCTGAATGAGAATATTTAAGATTTTTATACTATAGATAGACACTAGAAATGAATGTAAAAAAAAATATGAATGGTTTTACGAGAAAAAAAGTTAAGTCTTTGACTTTAGGGGAAAGACTTAGGAAAATGAGAGAAGATAGGCGAATTAGTTTGAATGAGGCAGCTAAACATACTAGAATTCAGGCTAAGTATATAGAGCTTCTTGAGAATGGTGAGTATGGAAAATTACCTGCTGATGTTTATGTTAGAGGTTTTGTGAGAAATTATTCTGATTATGTTGGTGGGGATACTAAAAAACTTATTTTGTTATTTGAAAAAGAAAGAGGTATTAGACGGAATATAAAAAAGACAGCATCGAATGGTAAAAAAAAGAAGAGCAGTGTGAATATATCTGGAGTTATTATTACACCAAAGATAATAGGTGCGGTTGCAATTTTTATTATATTTTCTCTGGCATTTTTCTATTTATATAAAGAGTTTAGCAGTTTTGTGTCAACTCCTCGGTTGATAATTAGGCACCCAATTCTTTCTCATGAAACTGTAAGTAGCAGTTATATGGTGTTTGAAGGTGTAACGGATAGGGAAAATGAGGTTATTATTAATGATAAGAAAATTAGTGTAAATGAAGACGGTGAGTTTTCTCAGGAGCTTAGTCTAAAAGAAGGGGTTAATATCATTTCAGTAAAATCTGTAAATAGATTTGGAAAAGAGGTTGTTAAAGAATTTTTCATTAATTTTGAGAGAAATCAGAATTGTATTCACACAA